>JAGVJT010000076.1 GCA_020050955.1 Legionellales bacterium
CATCCTTGAATTTCATGAGCTTTGATCATAGCGATTAATACATCATGCATGCTCAGAGGTGATTTCCCTTCGCTTATTCGAAGACGACTCACGTAATCAGCCACAGCTAAAATAGCGCCTACATTATCAGAAGGATGCCCCCACTCTGCGGCAAGCCATGTATCGTTAAAATCCAACCATCGAATCATCGTACCAATATTAAACGCCGCTTGAACCGGGTCTAAAACAAATGCTGTTCCGGGGACGCGTGCGCCTTTATCAAAAGATGCACCGGGCACAACAGGACCTAATAACTTCGTGCACTCAGCAAACTCAAGTGCCAACATGCCGCAACCTAAAGTATCCATTAAGCAAAGACGTGCCGTATCCAGAGCCTCTTGACTTGTAATGGGTTGTGTCAAAACATACGTTGCAATATCTTTGATCACTCGATCGTAATCAGGCTTAATGTTATCTTCAACCGTCATGGACATATTAACCTCGCGTATCGATAAGGGGAAACGCACGTGGCTCAGGGCCAATGTAATCAGCAGCGGGGCGAATAAGGCGATTATCTGCTCGCTGCTCAAACACGTGAGCCGCCCAACCTGTGATACGTGACATTACAAAAATGGGTGTAAATAATGGTGTTGGAATACCACAATAGTGATAAGCCGATGCGCTATAAAAATCTAAATTTGGAAATAATTTTTTCTCTCGCCACATTACTTCTTCAATACGTTCTGAAATTGCAAACAACATGGGTGAGTTTGTTTCCTCGGAAAAACGTTTCGACCACGTTTTGATAATGTCTGAACGAGGATCACAAGTCGTGTAAACTCGATGCCCAAATCCCATGATTTTAGCTTTGTTTTTCAACATGTCCGTGAGTTTTTTTTCTGCTTCATCAGGCGACTTAAACTGTTCAATTAAATCCATCGCCGCTTCATTAGCCCCTCCATGTAATGGACCACGAAGTGTGCCAATCGCACTCACAATCGCTGAATAAAAATCAGATAATGTCGCCGCTGTGACGCGTGCAGCAAACGTTGAGGCATTAAATTCATGTTCTGCGTATAAAATCAAAGAGACATTCATCATGTCACGTGCCAATGAAGATGGTTTTTGGCCGTGTAATAATGAAAGAAAATGTCCACCAACACTACTTTCATCACTTTCGCCTGAAATCGATTTATGGTGCATATGATACTGATACCAGTAGCACAACATTCCAGGAAAAATAGCCAGCAATCGATTTGCAATGACTTCTTGTTGTGAAAATTGAAGCTCAGGCTCCAAATTACCCAAAAACGAGCATCCCGTCCTTAAAACATCCATGGGATGTGTGTTTTTTGGGATAAGGCGCAGCATGGTTTTTAAATCGTCAGGAAGTGTACGCAACGTCATTAACTCATCAACATAAGTCGATAACTCTGCTCGTGTAGGAAGACGTCCTTTGATCAGTAAAAAAGCGACTTCTTCAAACGACGCGTGAGCAGCTAGATCATCAATGGAATACCCACGATAATTAAGACCTTTCCCTGCTTTACCGACGGTTGCAATCCCTGATTCACCAGCAACGACACCGGCAAGCCCACCTGCTTTATTCGTCATCATCTCTCTCCCTGTGATCATCGATTATTTGTTCATAATGTTGATAATTAAGCACACGGTATAACTCATCTCGTGTTTGCATATTTGACAACATCGTATGTTGAGTGCCTTCTTTTAAAATGGTGTGATACACGTTTGATGCAGCATGCGACATGGCACGAAAAGCACTAAGAGGGTATAACATAAGCTTAATACCCACCGCGTGCAATTCTTCACGTGTGAATAAAGGTGTTTTACCAAACTCAGTAATGTTTGCAAGCACAGGTACTGATGTCCCATGCGTAAACATGCGATATTCATCCAATGTTGTTAATGCTTCTGCAAAAATCATATCGGCACCTAATTCAACGTAATAGGCAACACGTTCAAGCGCTCTTTGCATGCCTTCAACAGCATAAGCATCCGTTCGTGCCATGATGACAAAATCAAAATCAACCCGAGCATCAACCGCAGCTTTAATGCGATCGCCCATAACCTGCATCGAAACAACAGCTTTATTTGGTCGATGACCGCAACGCTTCGCTAAATATTGATCTTCAATATGAACTGCCGCGACCCCTGCGCGCTCCATAGATTGAATGGTTCGAGCAACATTAAGCTCATGACCAAATCCTGTGTCTATATCCACAAGCAACGGTAACGAGCTTACGCTCGTAATGCGTCGAGCATCTTCAAGAACATCATTTAAGCCTGTCATGCCTAAATCAGGTATACCATAAGAAGCATTTGCAACACCCGCACCAGATAAATAAATAGCTTTTGCACCGGCTTGTTCTGCAAGCAGAGCACAATAGGCATTAATGGTGCCTAAGATAGGTAAAGGTGCTTCTGTATGAACCAAGTGTCTGAATTGTTTTCTAATTGAAGGGCTCATCGACTACTCCGTGTCAAAGCATAAAGATATAATATACCCCTATGGACACCTGATCAAATGACTAAATGCCCTTTCGAATACCAACGACAATGCCCTGATAAATGCACGCGTTCATCAAAAACATCACAAAAAATCTCTCCACGACGAACGGAGCCTTGTATCGCATGTAATTTTGTTTTTCCGAGACGTGCAGCCCACAATGGTGCCAACACACAATGTGCAGAACCAGTCACTGGATCTTCAAAAATATTATGTTTAG
>JAGVJT010000069.1 GCA_020050955.1 Legionellales bacterium
ACGCTTGATGGTATCGGTGAAAAACGCAAAGAACAGATTGTTTTGGCATGGTCTGAGCAAAAAGACATCCGCAATATCATGGTGTTTTTACAATTGCATGGTTTTGGAACGGCAAGAGCTGTGCGCATCTATAAGGCATATGGTCAACATGCCATTGAGATTGTCCGCCAAAATCCTTATCAATTGATTACCGATATTCGTGGCATCGGTTTTAAAATGGCAGACAAACTGGCAGTTAAGCTTCAATTTGATGTGACATCACCCGTACGCGCAGAGGCGGGAGTGACTTATGTGCTACAAAACTTATGTGACGAAGGGCATTGTGCGGTGATGCGCTCATCGCTGACAATAGCGTGTCACAAGCAATTAGCTATTTCTGTGTTGGTGATTGAAGACGCCATCAGTGCATTGGTTTTAAATGGGGTTCTCGTTGAAGATATTGTTGATGACGGTACGTGTTTGTATTTGCGAGAGCTTTATGATGCCGAATGTTTATCAGCATTACACATCAAACGATTGAATCAAGGCTCGCCACCATGGGGCATGATGGATGTTGAGCATGTGCTGTCTTGGATAGAAAAAGAAACGCAGCTTACGTTATCATTATCACAAACACATGCGTTAAAGACCTTAATTGAATCTAAATTAACCATTATTACCGGTGGTCCTGGTGTTGGAAAGACAACGTTAATTCTTCATATTTTGATGCTGCTTCGTGTGAAGCAACTGAATGTCGCGTTATGTGCACCGACAGGACGCGCAGCAAAACGATTGACCGAAGCGACCCAACATGCGGCTAAAACCATTCATCGTATGCTTCAGTTCGACCCTCATGCTCACACGTTTAAATACACTCATGAAAATCCATTACCTATTGATGTGCTTATTATTGATGAGTCGTCAATGCTGGATATCATGTTATTAAACCATGTGTTAAGCGCTGTTCCTGATAAAGCAGCTGTGATTTTTATTGGTGATATTGACCAGTTACCATCGGTTGGCTCTGGTGCTGTTTTATCGGATTTGATTCATTCTGAAGTTATACCAGTTGTTCGATTAACGCATATTTTTAGGCAAGCAGAGAGTTCTAAAATTATTGCCAATGCTTACCGTGTGAATCGTGGTGAAGCATTATTGCCAAATGAACGTGATCATAGTGATTTTTTTACTCTTTATGCTGATACCCCAGAGGAAATACACCATAAACTGGTACAAGTGGTTTGTGAGCGATTGCCTAGGTTTTATCAATGTGACCCTATTAAAGATATTCAAGTGTTAACACCTATGAATAAGGGGGGATTGGGTACAAAAGGTTTAAATGTATCGTTACAGCAGCGCTTAAATGGTCATGTGATGTCTAAAATTACACGATTTGGTATGACGTTTGCCTGTGGTGATAAAGTTATTCAAATGACGAACAATTATGATAAAGAAGTATTTAATGGTGATATTGGTATTGTCCAGTATATTGATGAAGAAGAAAGACAAGTTATTGTGGATTTTGATCAACAAAGTAAAATTTATGGTATCAATGAATTAGATGAGTTAAGTCTTGCTTATGCGATTAGTATCCATAAAAGCCAAGGATCAGAGTTTCCTATTGTGGTGATGCCGCTTTCAACACAACATTATATGCTGCTTGCAAGAAACGTTTTATACACTGGCATGACACGAGGAAAAAGAGCCGTTATTCTAATCGGGCAGAAAAAAGCCATCGATATTGCTATTGGAAATGATAAAGAAACGCATCGATTTACACAATTTACAAATCGATTAATGAGATGATGTAGAAACGGTATGTTGTGCATACTCTACGATTTTTTTATATGATCGAGATGTTTTCGATAGGGGTATGCCCTCAGTTTAAAGCGTTGAGGACATGTCCAAGATAAGAATTAATCAGTTAATCCGACAATTGCTTCAATTTCAATGGGTGCTTGCTTTGGTAACGATTTAACTTCAATGACCGCGCGTGCAGGGTAAGGTTCATGGAAATACTCTTGCATCACGTCATTGACTTGGCTGAAGTTTGATAAATCAGAAAGATAAATTGTGAGCTTAAGCGTGTTGTTGATGTCCCCACCTGACGCTTTAACAATTTCATTTAAATTGTTAAATGCCTGTCTGGTCTGCGCGCTAAAATCACCAGAAACAAGTGCACTTGTTTTGGGATCCATGGGAATTTGACCAGAAACATAGAGTGCATGCCCCCATTGAATGGCTTGAGAATATGTGCCGATAGGTGCAGGTGCATTCGGTGTATTGATGTCTTTTTTGACGTGATCGGCAAGTGCGTTGAACGTGAGGCTTGCCATGAGTACTGCTGATAATAATTTATATTTCATGTTGATTTCCTTGTTGTTTAGAGTGGGAATCTAGCACTTGCATTCGCTGACGTATCAAACTCAAGGTTGGGTTCGTGTATAACACTGCGATTTGCGAATATCCCATCTTGATGAAGTGACGCGGTGTTTAGTGGTGCAGGAGCGAGTCGACGTGCTTCTGCTAATGATGATGCGGCTGTTGTCACGTGTGTTTGAATTTTTGCTTCAAGTTCTTTTTTTCGTTCTTGCTGCTGTCTATCCATGGCAACTTGACTTGATTGTGTGCTTTCTTCTAACGCTGTACGAGTTTCTTTGAGTTGACGTTCAAGTGCTGGAATATAAGTTTGTTGTTTTTCGATTTGACGTACTAACTCAGGATTATCAAGTTCTTCAAACTGAATAAGTAATTCATTATGACTTATGTTTTGTTGATTAAGCGCGATTTTTCCGTTCAGCCGATATAACACAGAGCTTATGTATCCTGCACCGCTTAAACCGATAGCAGCAACCACAATAGCTGTGATGGGCAATGCGATAGGTAATGCGACAAAAAAACCAGCGATACCCACTAACGCTAACAGACCAATGGTTAAAGAGAGATTAAATCGAAATTGAAGACGTGATCGTTGTTTTTTTAACGTATCTGTTTCTTTTCTTAATAACTCATTAGCAGTTCGAAAATTAGGGGTTTTTAAGTGAGCTATACTAACTTCTTGTTGATTGTGAGCGAGCGTTTTTGTGAGACGTTCAAGTGTTTTTTTCGCATTATCAAGTTGCGAGGAAGCTTGCCTGTCATGTGTATCTAATCGTTGTTGTGAATCGGCGTGATGCGCAGACGATTGTCGTTGTGACTGATATTCGTATTGTTTTAGTGTTTCGCGTGTTTGTCTTTCTTGTTCTTTTTCTCTTAAATGCTGCTGCATTAACTGTGCGATGGTGCGAAGTGTCGTTTTTTCTGCGTCAGAAAAAGACATTATAGGTAATTGCTCGAGCAAGACATCTAAGTAAGAGGTATAACTTATGTTGTTTCCAGCGACGATTAATTGTTGTTTTTTATCATCTAATCGGCTGAAAGCTGTTTGTTTTTCTCGTTCAAGGTTCTGGCGATTTTGAATGCTTAATTGCTCTAGATTTGGGTCTTGTGGCATTTGACGTGCTTGTCGTCGTGCAGCACGCTCTTCATTGCGAATGCGTCGTTGTGTGTTGCGCGCTTCTCGTTGTTGTTCTGCAACATCATTGTTACGTATTTCTGTGGCTAATTGTTGTTCACTGCTTTGTAGTGTGCTTTCATTGGATACGAGTAAACGATGCAATGTTGCTTCTTCGTTGAGTTTTTCTTTAAGTAAGTTTAACTCTTGTTGAAGTCGATGCAATGTGATCTCATCACCGGCGAGAGTGTTTCTTAAGTAAGCGATTTCTTCATGTATCGCTTGTGGCGTTGGCTCTGTGTGCCCATGTGTGTTAACAGGGGCATTAGCGGCAGGATGTCCGTGTTCGTTTGTGTTAACGGGTGTATTAGCGGCACGATGCTCGTGCTCATGTGTGTGAACGGGTCCACTGGCGGCAGGATGCCCGTGCTCACGTGTGTTCGTGGGCACATTCGTCGTTGGATGGTTATGTTCGTGTTGTTGCGATTGTAATTGGGTTAGCCGTGCTTTTTTTTCATCCATGCTCGTTGTTAATGTTTGAAGATTTTGTTCAAATAAACGTTGTCTTGCTTGTGCTGAACTATTTTGTGTACGAAGTATGCTTAAATGAACACGTTGTTCAGCAATTTGGGTTGTTAGTGTACGAATATGTTGCTGTAATCGACTTTGCTCTACAATAAAAGCATCATGTTGTGCTCTATCTTGTTGTTCTTCTCGACCATCATGGTCTGTTTGTGATAAATCTTCTTGAATTTGTCGTTGTTTGTATTTGTTTTCCACGTCGGTTTGTGTTTGAGCTTGTTCGTGTGCATGAATGATGGTTAATTCTGCTTTAAAGAGCTCCATTGCAGGAACAACAATGGCTTGTGACAAAGCATAATCTCGAAGCAATGTGTAAGATGGATTACCTCTTAAAAACACGCCAACTTGTTGTCTTAAAAGCTCTTCGGTGCGAACTGAAAACAAACTCATTGTTTTTCTCCTTGGTGTTATGCAATAGAATGATTGTTATAGCATGGGCGGCACATGGGTTGGTTGTGTCACGAAATCAGGAACTGGTGTCGGTTGATCAGGTTGCGTAAATAATCCATTTCGATGAGCGGAGCTAATATTGATGGGCTCTATTGTTGTATTGGTTGCGCGATCTAGTAGTGATGCTCCTTTGGTAATATGCCCGCTAATTTGTTTCTCTAGATCGGAAGAGCA
>JAGVJT010000072.1 GCA_020050955.1 Legionellales bacterium
CGAGAACAACCTAACTCACAAAAACATCCTCGTATCAGCATCCTCAAAAAAATTAATGATTCTCTCAAAAGTTATTTTAGAAATGCCATCACAACCATCCATGATGCGCATGATCATACTTATGTCTCTGACATGATTCACACAGCACGTAACCGTGGTTGCAATGCAGACATGTTGGCCAGTATTCGCTATCACGCTGCAGCAAGTGTTGAAGAACATGATGTCTACTCACATCGAACATACGATGAATTAATGACACTCGTTGACGCACGATTGCAACAACCTTACAAAAAACTACCATTATTTACACAAGAACTCTTAGCTTCGCCTGGCTATCAAAAGAAAGCCAGTGCCATCTTACGCCAAACATCCTCACTATTATCATCTCAATCCTCCGCGGATAGTAACAGCGGTTTTGACGCTGACATTGAAGCGTCAGATGAAGAAGAGGATCGTGCAGCAAAACGAATAAAAACCAACTTATTTTAACTCACTTTGGCTTAGAATTTGTTGAGCAACATGTTTCACCAATTGATTTAACGCACAATAATGCTTTGTTTCAATCGCCCACGTATGCCAATAAATTGGCATACGCCATATCTTATCCGGAAAAATATTCACCAATGTTCCTTTTGCTAGTTCATTCGTCACATCCAACCTCGGCATAAGTGCATAAGCATGATCATAAAGCGCAAATTGCTTAAATCCTGCAACAGATGGCACAACATGGTATGAACAATCGCTCATAGTCAAATTAAAAAATTTTTTCAAATACTGCGCATGCAACTGATCTTTGTGATCAAACACCATCGTAGGAGCTTTAACCAATGCCGCTTTTGGCTCTCGATATGCAAAAAATTGATTAAAAAAAGCAGGTGATGAAACAAGCACATAATCCAGATAACCAAGAAACGTTACCGCACATCCAGGAAGTGCTTTGTTTGATGTTGACGCACACGCAGATACTAAACCATTTTTAAAATGCTCAAGTGTTACTTCTTGATCATCTGCAATCACCTTAAGCCTAACATCGCCAATACTCTTTAGCCGTAAAATTACCGACATGAACCAAGTTTCTAAACTATCACGGCTAATTGCAATCGCAAAAGGATGAGGCTTTGATTCATCTGATAATGAATCTTGTAACGAAGACTCTAACAAACAAACACGCTCGTAGTGTCCTAATAAAACAAGTCCAAGCGGTGTTGCACGATAAGGTATTGTTCGAATCAATACTGGTTCACCATAATAGCGCTCAATAGATTTTATACGCTGAGAAATAGCGGATTGCGTAATACATAGCTTATCTGCCGCATACAAAAAACTTTGGGTTTCAATGACATGAGAAAGAGCAGCAATGGCATCATAATCAAGCAAGATCGTCACCTATTAGCAAGTCTAATTGATAATAATTATTATTAATTTAACTTAATTAATAATCAATAGTATAATAATTATCTATTTTGATTGGGATGAAACAATTCATGCATGCATTTTTGTACGGTGCCATTCTTTGTTTTGGACTCATTGTTCCATTAGGCATACAAAACGTCTTTATCTTTAACCAAGGGGTCACGCAATCAAGATGGTTTCACGCAATGCCCTCTGTTTTAACCGCGTTTTTATGCGACACGATTCTTATTTTAAGTGCCATCATGGGTGTCTCTGTTGCTGTTTTTTCTATTCCAAGCGTTAAAATTGTGATGTATGTTGTCGGATTTTTGTTTTTAATTTACATGGGATGGCGTATTTGGCAAAGCAATCCTCAGGAGGCCTTAGCATCTCCTGCTCTCTCGCCTCGTCAACAAATCTATTTCGCACTATCAGTATCGCTGTTAAACCCTCATGCTATTTTAGACTGTGTCGCGGTAATTGGAACGAGTTCACTTAATTTTGATGGTACGGAAAAATGGCTCTATACCATGGCTTGTCTTTTGGTATCATTCAGCTGGTTTATGGGGCTTTCCTTGGCAGGACGTTTTTTTAGTAAACTCGACCCCACAAAAGCCGGTCTTAAGTGGCTTAATAAATTATCCGCACTCACCATTTTTGGTGTTGCAGGCTACATCGCAACGCAACTTTTTCTCACCGTTACAACATATTAGCCATGCCCGTGATGATAACTACTTGAATCATCATGCGAGTGGTAATGATTACTGGAATCGTCATGCGAATGATAGTGACTAAAGGATGAATCATCATGAGAATGATGGTGGTTACTTGAATACTCATAGGCCGGAGAATCATCGTACGAAAAAAATGAAGCATTCTCATACGAATAAGTCGACGACGATGCCTCTGCATGAACATTAGATGGTGTAGCACGCACATGCCTTATTTTTGCAGATAAGTGCGCATGAAGCCATTTTAAATGTGCCAAATTGAACGTGGTGCGTGATATTTGGGAAAATAATTGCGCATGCTCGGCCTCTTTCATGCTCACCTTGCATGCCTCCATCGCATATAATGGTTTTGTTTCAATATCCATCTCTTTTTTATGATGTTCGCTAGCGACAACAACATAAACCATTGCACACATGATACTTAAAAGAGACACACTAAGCATAATAGCCAACATCGCAGGCGATACAAATGCAATAGACATGAATGTTGCAACCAAACTCCCAACAGCCACTAAAAGTATCACTGCATTCAAACATGACTGAAACATTCGTTTCGTAGCATTCGACAACACATTTTTTTTAACACGTTCAACATTTAAAGCGTATCGAAGCTTCGTCTCTAAAATTGAACCAAAGGGTCTTCCACTGTCCGCCTCTGCAAGCGCATCATTGTAAGTGTTGATAGCAATTTGTACCGCATGCTCTTTTGCCGCATCCTCATGCAATGCTATGTAAATTTCAACAAACGCTGTTACGTAATCATTCATAAGGCGTTCAAATGATTTCGTTTGCAACGCTTCTGCGTATTGATGAAATTGATCGTCTTGTGCTGCACGATAAATGGCAGTCGTCACAGGTTGAATATAATTTTGTAATGCTAGATAAATTTCACCTTGTCTACGAAGTAGCTCATCGTCCTGTAATCCAGGCGATTCTGCGTCAAGGATCAACGCTTTAAGCTTCAATTCAATCGCGATAAGCGCTGCATCAGACGTCCGTGCAACACCATGCTTGGCGGGGTATTTTGCAGCTAAAAAGCCTTTCCGAACAAGTGCTGTTAGTTGGTTTTGTCGTAACACATTTGGCATGATTATCCTTTCATCAATCAAAACAGGGTGTATCCCAGATGGATCACAAAGAACAGACGTCACCCCAAACGCAGTAAAAGATCTCCTGAGCATAACATCGTTCTTATACGACCGAAGAACCTTCGCTATGTTCAGGATGACGTATCTGGGGAATTACAACATGGCGCCATCATATCACATGATGGCTATTTGATCTACTTGGACTGATGAAGCACATTTTGCTGTGTGCGAGAACCTAAATATTCAAGCGATGAAACACACTGGCCGGCAAACATCGAATCACACCCATAATCCATTGCCACTGTTTTGGCACGTAAGCCACACGTCGTCCTGCTTGAATGGCTTGTACAACCTGCAAAGCTACTTTCTCAACGGACGCAAGTTTTGCACCTTGCTCTTTTAAATGAGCCGTCATCGGGGTATCCGTTGGCCCTGGATTAATAAGGACAATACGAACATTTGTTTTTGCGAAACGATGTTGTAATCCTTGCGCATAACGTGTCACTAACCCTTTCGCTGCCCCGTAAACGTAATTAGATTTACGACCCCTATCACCCGCAACTGAACTAATAAGTGCCAATGTTCCATGATTCACTTTTGCAAAATGCATGGCGAGCGCTTCAGCATACAATGCAGGAGAAATAGCATTAATTTCAAGCGCTTGATGACACGTGATTAAATCCATCTGACACACATCTTGATTCGGCAATGCACCATGAGCAATCAAAGCGATATCGATATTACCTTCAGCAGCCAAGACATCAACTGTATTTTGAATCGCACGAGGCTCAAAAAAATCTGCCTGCATCACGCGCACAATCGATTGAGGGCTACGTACGCGTAAATCAGCCGCAATGCGTTCTGTGCGTGTTAAATCTCGCCCGACAAGCGTTAAATCAATCGATGCTTCGTGCAACCAATAGCGCGCGCAATGCTCAGCAATCGCTGATGTTGCGCCGATGATAACAATCCGTTTTTTCTTTTCCATTATTCATCTCCAATTAAACGACGCGAGAGCCCAGAGCAGATGCCTGGATCACGGTACGCCAAGAATGCATTAAGTTTGGGGTAGCCTGATGCAAATAAATCGCGCGACATATAAGCATTTTTCGCACAATAAAGGCGTCCTTTCGCTTCATGTACAATGGCATCTAATCGCTTAAAAAGCTTAATTGTTCGTTGATTTTTATTTGGAAAGTCCAATGCCAATGTGACACCTGGCATGGGAAAACTCATTAATCCTTTGGACTCATGCGGCCCAAATGTTTTTAACACGGCAAGAAACGAACCATCTTTCGCACGTGAAATTTCTTGTAACATAGCGCGCGTAACGTCATAACCAACATCACACGGCACAACACTTTGGTATTGATAAAAACCGCGACGACCATACATACGGTTCCATTCCAAAAGATTATCTAATGGATAAAAAAATGGCTCGTAATGCACAACCTTCGAACCTGCTTTGCGTGCATGAACGTGATAATACGCCGCATTAAATGGACGAAGAGACCAGCGATTCACTAATGAAAAAGGCATGATTAGTGGGAATGTTATTTGGCGCGTTTTCGCCTGAGGGCCTTGTTCTACGTCGATCGCACGTGCTCGCATAAAAAGACCACGGTGATTGGTTTTCGATAAACAATCAATCCAGGAAACCGTATGCTCCCATTCGGTTGAAGACTCATCTGTTAATTTAAAAAACTCATTCAAATTCGCATAAGAAATCGTTTCTGCCAGTAACCACGGACTTGGTATGCGGCGCAGTTGAATTTCTGCCTCCAATATCAATCCTGTAAGCCCCATCCCGCCAACGGTCGCCGCAAACCAATCTGTCAAATGACCTGGATGACACTCCAGAAGCTCACCTGACGTACGTAATAATTTAATATGGCGAACATGATGACCGAAAGAGCCTTGTCCATGATGGTTTTTACCATGGACATCATTAGCAATCGCGCCTCCCACCGTGACCATTTGTGTGCCCGGCGTGACAGGAAGCATCCATCCTTGCGGCACAAACAAGCGTTGAATGTCTTTTAATAACACACCTGCTTCACAAATCAAGCGTCCTGTGACTTCATCAAATTGAATAAAACGATCTAACGCAGACGTTTGCCATAATGCTCCTTGAGGATTGAGGCAGACATCCCCGTAACTGCGCCCCATCCCATACGCAATTCCTGGTTGATGCTTCGCAAGAAGTTGTTCAATCGATAACCTGTCACGCAACTTCACCACATGATGTTGCTCCGCGCTTAGGCGTCCCCATGAAGAAACTGGTTGTTGCATACAATTCCCTAGTTTTATTTCGTCAAAATTAGTGCGAGAATGACAACGAAAAAGCAGCTGCCCTTAACTCTTGTGACACATAGATTAGGATTGAAACTTATGCAGGATACCATAGCCAACCACTCTGCTCTAGCACAACTTAGCGGACTTATTCGATTAATGCGCCCCAAACAATGGGTTAAAAATGGGTTTGTTATCGCACCACTTGTATTTTCTGGCGAGTACCTCAATGCTTATGCACTCGAACACACTTTTCTTGCATTCATCCTTTTTTGCTTAGCGTCTGCGTCGACCTATATTTTAAATGATCTCCATGACATTGAAAGTGACCGAAGACATCCTAAGAAATCCAAAACACGACCACTTGCCGCGGGCATCGTCTCTATACCCATGGCATGGATATTGTTTGCATGCATTAACGCCATCCTCATTGGCTGCTGGTTTTTCACGCCTAAGATCATGTCCATCATTACCGCCTATATTGGACTAACACTGGCTTATACGTTTGTCTTAAAAGAAATTCCCGTGCTTGATTTATTCGCCATTTCACTTGGTTTTGTACTTCGTGTGTATGCTGGTGCTGTCGCATTAACCGTTCCGGTATCAAGTTGGATGTTTGTCACCACACTTTGTTTAGCCTTGTATTTAGCTGCCATTAAACGTCGCCAAGAACACACGCAAAGCGGGACACAAAGCCGAAAAGTGCTTGAAAAATACTCGGTACCATTGCTTGATCATTACGCAGAAATGTCTGCCACAGGTGCACTCATGTTTTATAGTATGTTTGTGTTATCCACAAAGCCGCAACTGGTACTCACCATCCCATTAGTTTTATTTGGGCTTTTTCGTTACGGTTACATCGTTGAAGCACAAGACGGAGGTGAATCACCAACGGATGCATTACTCACAGATTGGCCATTGATGTTAACGGTTCTTTTATGGGCTGTCACATGTGCGTGGCTTCTACTGCCAACAGCGAGTTAATCATGTTTGATTACGCATGTACCCCTTTTATCGCATGGCTTATCGCAGGCTGTTTAAAATTTATCGTCAACAGTCTTAAAGCACGAAAGCTCGCGTTTGGTTTGATTGGTTACGGTGGCCTGCCAAGCAATCACAGTGCTATTGTCACAAGTACCGCGACACTCATTGCATTAAACGAGGGCATTAATCACCCAGCTTTTGGTGTCGCGGTAACGCTCGCCTTCATCATCATGCTTGATGCTAGCAGCTTGCGTCGTGAAGTAGGCAAACATGCCGCAAAAATCAATCAGCTATCACGCACGGAACCGACATTACGAGAGCGCATGGGGCACACTCCATTTGAAATCCTCGCAGGCATCGTCGTTGGAATAAGTGTTGCATGCGCCATTCATTGCGTCCCAACTTGGCATTAATTTCATTCTTTTAGCTTGATTTTACACCAACGGACACGATACTATCCCTCCCCTGAACTCATCAAAAGCTCCTTTCTTACATGATCACATTCAATCAACTCGGCATGACCTACGGCCAAAAGCTTCTTTTTTGCGATGTCACATTGACCCTTAACACCGGGCAAGCTTACGCGTTAGTTGGTGCAAATGGGTGTGGTAAATCAACCTTTTTTAAATTAATTACTGGTGAAGAAGAGGCAAGCTTTGGTGAAATACTTATCCCTAAAGAAGCATCCATCGGCTGGCTGAAACAAGATCAATTCCGTTATGAAGACACCCCCATTCGTGACATCGTCATGCAGGGAAAAACACCTCTTTGGAATGCGTTACAAGAAAAAGATGAGCTTTTAGCACAAACCACATGGGGTGATAAAGAAGGTTTTCGTTTAGCCGAACTTGACGAGGTGATTTATCACGAAGATGGTTACAATGCATCTTCCGAAATTGAAAGCATCTTATTGGGTTTAGGTATCGCAGCCGAGTATCACGACCGCCCACTTAGCGCGCTGTCCGGCGGTTATAAGCTTCGAGTGTTACTTGCACAAACATTATTTCAACGCCCATCGATTCTCTTGCTTGATGAACCCACAAACCATCTTGATATTGTCTCCATCCGATGGTTAGAAAAATTTCTTAAAACAGAATACAAAGGGCTAGTCATTTTTATTTCTCACGACATTGATTTTATTAACAATTTAGCTGATAACATCTTCGATATTGATTACGGTGAGATTCGAAAATACTCCGGTGCTTACTCGCGTTTTCTCGAAGAGAAAAATTTAATTCAAGAACAAAAGCGCATTGAAAAGAAAAGCGCGGAAGAGAAAATTGCTCATCTTCAAAAATTTGTTGACCGTTTTGGTGCAAAAGCATCAAAAGCATCACTTGCTCGCTCAAGAATGAAGATGATCGAAAAAATAGAAATCCCTGACATTGTCAATTCATCTCGAATCGCACCTCATTTTCATTTTGCTCCGACAAGACCCTCTGGCAAACAAGTCTGTAAAGTACAAACTCTCAGTAAAAGCTACCCTGATAGACCTTTGTTTAAACAACTGAATTTTGAAATTAAACGAGGCGATCGCATTGCTATTATGGGTGCGAATGGACGAGGAAAATCAACGCTATTAAAGGCACTGCTTAATTTAGTCACGCCCGACAGTGGCACCATCACATGGGGCAATGAAGTACACTTAAGCTATTTTTCTCAAGATCATCATGATTTACTGAATCGCTCGATGAGTGTATGGCAGTGGTTAAATGACTCTTCTGCAAAACACACCGAACAACAACTTCGTAAAACCCTCGGGCAAATGCTTTTTCCTAAAGAAAACGTTGATAAAGATATTTTAGCCCTCAGCGGTGGTGAAGCCGCACGATTGCTTTTAGCAAAAGTGATGCTTGAATCACCTAACGTGCTTATCCTGGACGAGCCCACAAACCACATGGACATCGAAACCATCGATGCACTCGCCGACGCACTCGTGCGTTACACGGGTACGCTCATTTTTGTCAGCCACAACCGTCATTTTATTGAAAAAATAGCCACTCGTATTCTCTATTTTTCAGATGCATCCGGCATTCGTGACTTTAAAAATGGTTATGCAGAGTTTGTTGCAGATGGCATTTTAGACGAATTAAGTAGCTCTAAAAAGTAACACTCATCTAAATAAAGAAAACTATCTTCGTTCGGATGAGTGCCTGACGTTTATTTCAAGGTGATTTTTTCACGCCCACCTAAGTAGGGACGTAATACTTCAGGAATCACAACGCTACCATCTTGTTGTTGATAATTTTCAAGAATCGCCATGAGCGTACGACTTAATGCAATTGCTGTTCCATTTAATGTGTAAGGATGAATTTTTTTATTCTCACCATCACGATAACGAATATTTAAGCGGCGTGCTTGAAAATCGGTGCAATTCGATGCGGATGTCACTTCACCATATTTTTCGTCAGATTCCCGTCCTGGCATCCACGCTTCAATGTCGTATTTTTTGAATGCGACTGCACCCAAATCACCTGCGCAAATTCGAACCACACGATACGGCAAACCGAGTTGCTGATAAATACGCTCTTCGATTGCTAATATTTCGTTTAATGCCTCTTCACCCATTTCAGGTTTTGTTATTTGAAATAATTCTATTTTTGAAAATTGATGCACGCGGTATAAACCTTTACTTTCACGCCCACCAGCACCGGCTTCTCGACGAAAACAGTGACTTTCTGCAACATATTTTAACGGCAATTGCGATTCTTCTAAGATTTCATCCGCATGCA
>JAGVJT010000022.1 GCA_020050955.1 Legionellales bacterium
GATTAAAAAAAGTGGATTTACCAACATTGGGGCGACCCACCAATGCAATCACAGGAACCAACATATTACTTCCCTACAGAAAAACAAATCAACTGCCCAGAGGCGGTCATAACATAAGCATCATGGCCCGATATCACTGGTGCAACATAAATAGGATGGCCAACAGAAACACGTCCAACAGATTCACCACTTTGTGCATCAATCACATGCAATAGCCCAGTTTTATCACCAACAAATACATGATTATCTGAGTATGTCGGAGCTGTTAATCCACGTGCAGATAATGCTAGTTGCTTCCATTTAACTTGCCCATTATTTCGATGAATGGACCAAATGGTGTCTTGACTATCCGTCATGTATAACGCATCGGAATCAAGACTTAAGTTTTTGTACGTCGATGCAGGCTTACTCCAAACAAATTGTCCACTATCAAGCGACATGGCGCCCACATAGCCTTGATAAGTTGCCAAATAAACTACATCTCCTCGCACAATCGGATCAGCATCAATATCAACTAATCGTTCAACATCGCTCGAACCATTAGCATACGTGATACTGCGTTGCCATAAAACACGTCCAGTATCAATGTCCATCGCATCCAGTTTTCCATCTGAAAAGCCAACCAGCACCATGTTATCCTTTCTAACAGGCGATGAGCTGGCTTTCAAAATTAAACTTGGCGCACCGTGCTCAACTTTCCAAAGTTTTTTAGAAGAAAGAAGATTAAATGCATATAAATAGCCATCAATCGTTTTAACAATCACTCGATCACCAACAATCAATGGGCTTGATAACACATCATTAGACACATTTACTTGCCATCGTTCATGACCATCTTTCGCGTCTAGTACGATAACACTAGCATGATTTGTCCCTAAAGCGATTACATTTTGTGAAACAACAGGACCACTTGCAAGACCTTGCGATAATTGTGTTGACCACAAAACGTTACCTGTTGATTTTTGAATGGCCATCACCAATCCACGTGGTTCTGCCACATACAAAACATCACCAGAAATAGCCGGTAATAATTTAAAATACGCGCTATTTGAACTGGATTTACCAACATTCACTGCCCATTTTTCTTTAAACGACACACGAGCATGCTCTAATGCAGGCAAAGCTTTGGGTTGAGGCGTGTTATCCTTTCCTAACAAATAATCATCAATTTGAGAACATGCTTGTAAAAATAAACAAACACCTATCATCAACCACCGTTTATAAGCAATCACTTGCAACCTCGTTTTTATTACATTACGCGTTATTATTTGCGATCTTCATGTCTAAGAAAGCATTATTGACACCTTTTTTTTGTACATCAACTTGTGCCGCTTGATAAAAATTCTGAGCTTTTACTGCACGCCCGGTCGCGGCATAAATATCGCCTTTTAATTCATTAATTTTTGCAGCATACACCATATCCGAGTGCTTTGTTTGCAATTCATTTAACGTATTCAATGCTGCGTCATATGATTTTTCAGAAATCAAAATCCGTGCAACACGAATAGCTGCAACCTCCTGAAGCGCAGGCATGTTGCCATGCGTGATGACATCATTTAATTCATTTTTTGCGTCATTTAATTGCTCGTGTGTCACAAAATAATGGGCCATAGCAAGATGTGCAACATCAGCATAAACAGTTTGACGATATTCAGTCGATAACTGTTTTGCATAAGCTTGAACAGCTTTATCATCTTTTTGTGCAAACGCCATCATCAACTGTTCGTAGGTATAAGATGCTTGTTGTGTCACTTTATCAGCATGCCATTGCCAATAGCGCCATCCAGCAACCACAGCCAATACAATGGATAATACAATCGTAACTGGGCGTTGATAGCGCGTCCACCATTTTTTAATGGCTTCTAATTGTTCATCTTCCGTCATGTAAATCGACACGATTTTCCCCTGCTAGCATGCAAATAGTTTGATGAATATCAGACAAATCAACACAATGTTGCTGCTGATTCAAATCTCGTAAATTTTTCACCGTGATTTTATGATGTTGAATTTCGTCATCACCTAAAATCAAAGCAAATCGCGCACCACTTTTGTCTGCTCGTTTAAATTGATTTTTAAAGCTACCGCCTGATGTATGAACCATGATGACCCAATCTGGCGCTTTTTGGCGAAGCATTTCAGCTACTATAAGCGCATGCGCTAGGTGCGCCTCATCCACAATCACATAAACCATTGGAGAAGGTTCAACGATAATTGATGCTGCACATTGATTCATAAGGAGTAGTAAGCGCTCAGCGCCCAAGGCAAAACCCACCGCAGGTACGCTTTTGCCACCAAGCTGCTCAACAAGCTTATCAAAACGCCCGCCCGCACAAACCGTTGCTTGGCTTCCTAGGTGTTCAGTTACCCATTCAAAAACAGTGTGACCATAATAATCAAGACCACGTACCAATCGTGGATTAATCGTATAAGCAATGCCAAGTTTCTCAAGACCTTGGCATAATGCATCAAAGTGAGCTTTACTCGCCTCACCCAATGCGTCCATCAATCGCGGTGCATTATTAATTAAAGATTGCATCTCGGGATTTTTACTATCAAGAATACGTAGAGGGTTTTTTTCCAATCGTCTTTGGCTGTCTTCGTCTAATTGTTCAACATGTTGTTGCAAATAAGCAACCAGGTTATCTCGATACAATTGACGCTCACTCCATGCACCCAAGGTATTGATTTGCAGCGTCACGACATCAGACAATCCTAATAATTCCCATAGTCGCTTACACATGGCAAGCATTTCAAGCTCAATCGAAGAGCCAGATATGCCAAACGCTTCAACGCCTAATTGAGTAAATTGACGATATCGGCCTTTTTGTGGTTTTTCGTGACGAAACATCGGTCCCATGTACCACAGTTTTTGTTGTTGATTATGCAATAATCCATGTTCTAAACATGCTCGCACACATCCTGCAGTTCCTTCAGGTCGTAGCGTTAAACTGTCGCCGTTACGATCAATAAAAGTGTACATTTCTTTTTCAACAATGTCTGTCACTTCACCAATCGAGCGTTTGAATAATTGGGTATTTTCTAAAATAGGAAATCGAACTTCACGATACCCATACGATAATACACAAGCACTAAAAGCACGCTCCAGGTAACGCCATGCGTACGTTTGTTCAGGCAGAATATCATTCATGCCGCGTATAGCTTGTAATCGCTCACTCACTTGGATTTTCCACCGGAACAATTTGACTGACAGACGACAATAGCGATCGCATTTTTGAAAGATCTGTTAATCGGATTTCTTTTTCTGAAGACGGCGCAGGCATGACTTGACTCACTTCCTTGACCGTTGTAGTTGTCGTAGCAGGAAACATGACGTCTGTTTCTTTATTATTCCACCAAACAAACACAGCAATAAAGACAACAACTGCAAAAAAGCCTGTGACCCATCGTGCAGTATGTTCTGTTTTATACGTTTGACGTCGACTTTGCCATAGCGCACGCTCTGTTTTACGATCATTTGAATAACATTGATTGAATGTCTCAATAAATGGTTCTGGCACCATGTCTAATAGTTTTGCGTAAGCACGTAGATAGCCTTTAATAAAAACAGCTTCCGGCATGTTGTAATAATCATCCGCTTCTAACAATTCAATAATGTTCACTCGCAAATGCAACTTTCCTGCAACATATTCCGCACTATAGCCTTTTTGTTGGCGAATTAACGCAAGTTTCGCACCTGGCTTATTTTGTAAATGCTCGTTATTCGAGTCCATGGCAATGGATGCATTCATTCTTTACTCCGAATAAAACTTAGGCCAGACATTATACCTACGAACAGGCTCACTGCCAATGTCAAGGCACTGAAGAGATTAAAATACCTTTTTAAGGTTGATTTTCTGATGAAAAATATCATCTATTGAGGTAAGACGTCGATTTGTGAAACTAACCGATATCAATCGTCTATGGATGTAATTTTTGCCGTGGCTTTACGTTCAAAATTTAATGCATGCCAACGTTCTGCTCGTCGCGTTTTATCCTGCACATCACCTGCCAACTGGCCACAAGCCGCATCAATATCATCTCCACGTGTTTTTCGTGTGGTTGTATTAATACCTTTTGCTGTTAATTGTGCACGAAACGCATCAATCGTTGCTTTCGAGGAACGCTCATATTGTGTCATTGGGAAAGGATTAAATGGAATTAAATTAACTTTTGCAGGAACATCACGCAAGCATTTGATTAGCTGTGCTGCATGTTCGGGCTGATCATTCACCCCTTTTAACATCACGTATTCAAACGTAATCGAGCGTTTCGGCTCATCACGAAAATAACGTTTACAAAGCGCCATTAAGTCAGCAAGCGGGTATTTTTTATTAATCGGCACTAATTCGTTTCGCAATGCATCATTCGGTGCATGCAACGATACGGCAAGAGAAACAGGACTGCATTCACGAAGACGCTCCATCTCAGGAATAATACCCGAGGTGCTTAGTGTGACGCGTCGCTTGGACAATCCATAAGCAAAGTCATCCATCATGATGTCCATAGCAGCAACAACATTATCAAAATTTAAAAGCGGCTCCCCCATTCCCATCATCACGACATTCGTAATGTGGCGATCATGCGCGCCTTGTTTTTGTGATAAGGTTCTAACTGCAAACCATACTTGACCAATAATCTCAGCAGTTGATAAATTACGATTAAAACCTTGCTTACCTGTTGAACAAAAACTGCAATTTAAAGCACA
>JAGVJT010000191.1 GCA_020050955.1 Legionellales bacterium
CTTCATAGGATCAAAACAATTAAACACCATGCTATTTAAAGATAACTCTGTCTTTTTAGCTAATGGCACCATTAATATTCAAGCGTTAGAAACACTCGATCAACAAAATCCATTTGTTTTATCCAATGAGACAGTGCAACAAAATCAACAATACATGCATCAGATTAAGATTATAGAAACATGGGCATTAACACCTAAACAATTTGATGCCGTTAAAAAATTTCTCATCCATAAACAAAAACAGCAGCTTGAAAAAAATAAACAATGGCATGCAAAATGGTGTACTGAACAACGTAAAAAAAGCCGCGATGCAGCACTTGATATCAAAGACGGTCAATCATTTACCGAGCGTTATCGACAAGAATTAACGATATTATTCATTGCTTTTGTGGCACTTGTTTCATTAGCACTCATCGCGACTGGTATCTTGGCGCCACTTGGAATAGCAGCATTCATTGCAACATTGGTTGGTATCGGTATCACAACTGGTGTCATCATCAATACCAGTTTAGGCATCAATAAAAGCCAACAACAACTCTCAGATTATCACATACAACGCCATTTTGATGAAAAATCATACGCTTCAATTTATCATCAAAGACAACGCGATATTCTGAATATTCCTCTTCATAACGAGCAGGATTCACTTACTCGTGCGCTGCTCGCCTTAAACTGTACGGAGGATGAATTCAATCACCTCCAACAAGAGCTGATTGACGTCGACAATGAAGAGCTTGATACGATGCTCATGGACATTGATGCGATTAATCAACCTAACTTAGCATTGATGAGTCGTGCAGAACGATACATCAACAGTATTCCTTCTGAGCGATCATCAACGTCAACACCAAGCCCACAGCCAGAGCTCCTCGCAGAGGAAGAAGAAATCATCATACAAGCTAAAACATTTTCACCGCGTTAGAGATCAGGAGAAATAAATAATGAGTAGTTTTTTTGGCGCTCAAAAAACACATAAAATACATAAGCGCGTCTTAATCGAAGCCAAACAACAAGACCGATTAAAACGCATCCATTATGCAGAAGATGCGCTTTCTCAGCTAGCGGATGATATTCAACAACGCATTCAAAAATTACATGCTATCCATGCTTTTTTAGATGCCAAGAAAACATCTTATGCTATATTAATAAAACAATATGCCCTCTCGCCATCCGTTGAATTACAACGTCAGCGAGATAAAATCAAACACACGATTGACGCGATTGAAGCAAAACTTCATCACTGCCATACAGAACAATGTATCACTGATTTAAGTCAACAATATGACACGTTAAAAGTAGCATTCGCGCACAAAATATCCATCCCCCATTAACTCGAGAGTACGGCATAAACACAAATCATACATTAAACCTAATACACCGAACTGATTCTCCTAATAACAATTATGTTCCACAGTTTTGGTCAAATCGGGCACGACGTTTTCAATTATTTCAAACAAACAAACATGAGACTCATGTTAATAATGTACCAGTAGATCGCTACCCCAATATAGTGCAACCTCTAAAAACACCAAGCTCGCTTACTCCTTAACCAGCCCAGCGAGAAGCGTGCTACGCATGCTTCTCAAAGTAGATAGTGTCAAGATAAATTAAATATCATTATCAAGGCTGAAAACTACTGTTTGTTGATGGCGCTATCATCGATAAAACATGCTGATACAGTTTGTCTTGCTTTAATACAAAATTAATCTCTTCAGGAAGATGATGATGCAATGGTTAAGTCTTGTAACAAATCGCTATTTTATGGTGCATCATAAAAAAGAAATAATGAGCTGATTTGATTAGGCCGTATTTCTTGAACTGCACGAGTAGCCATGAACAACATCCTGATTTGAAAATTAAAAGGACAACTGTATCAAAAAAATGCTCACTCAATCCACCGCCTATCTTACTATGATCACCTCATACACTCAGCCACCACAACGAAAATAAAGAATGCCCCTACAAACAGCAACAGTGCTTTTCCACCAAAAACGCGATAACCCTGCTGTTGCTCGACATAACGCCCCTTCCATACCATAGCAAGAGGAATCACGCCCATCAAAAAAGCTACCAAAGCACCCGCCCAACTTAAAATTTGATTAAACCCTGTTGGAACAATCATTAAAAAAAACATCGGCGGCAAATAAGTCAACAGTAATAAAAACATCCCTGATAACCCGCGAGATGATACTTTTAATCCATCCGCTAACGCGTGATAAAGCGCCATCGACACGCCAAGAAATGACGTCACAACAGCAAAAACAGCGAACAGTGTGAGCATTACTTGAAGCTGCGTGTTATGCGTAAAATGCATCAATGCATTAGCAACTGCTGTACCATTATCTTGACTATGCGCAATTTCACGCAGGCCTTGCGCGCCCTCAAGCGGAATATTGCCTAACGTCGCAACCTCCCATAAAACATACACAAGTAATGTGAACAGGCTTCCTACAATGATCGTATTTTGCAAAATACGTGCTTTTTTCTCAAAATAAGCATTCAACGATGGGACGATAATGCTATAACCAAAAGCAGTGATTAATAGCGGAAATGCCGCGGGCATCGCACGCAAGTTTTCAACTTTATCGAGCAAAATAGTTTGTTGAACATGCGGTAAGGTTAACCATAGAATGATGATAAAACTTGCCGCTAAACCAAGCGACATCACCCGGTTGACATGATCAACCGCTCGAATACCAAAAAAAATAAATAATCCAATGAGAGAAATAAACACTAACATGCCTGCTGTTCGACTCAACGACATGGACGAAACCATGGTAAGTGACTCAATCACCCAACTGGAGCCGGCAAGAAGATACGTGCACATCAATGAATACAACAGTCCTAAATAAACGACCCAAACCACCGCTTTGGCTGATGCACCAAAAAAATGCTCTGTCATGCTTAAGAGATTTGATTGCGAATCTTTCTGCCACAAATGCGCCTCCATGAAATACAACGCGGCCATGGTTGAAAAAAACCAACACAAAAAAAAAAAAAAA
>JAGVJT010000084.1 GCA_020050955.1 Legionellales bacterium
CGGTAATGTTAGTCCGTCAGGCATCAACCGATTGGTCAACGTTAACCTAAAATTTGTCGTAGCCAACGGCCAAATACGAAGCTCGTCACATGATGCATAAGCGCGTTGAAAAATATCGTCTGCCAGTGTCATTTGAAAACACAGTGACGCATCTAATTGACGAAGATGAGCATCTAATCGTATTTGAAATCGAAGAATTTTCTCAATATCAAGACCATCATGTTGCAGCGACACATCCGTTAAATCACGGGCTAATGCGTAATGAAGTTTTAAATCAAGCTCACTTACATACGGTTCAATCGCATGAAACAAACGAATAACATGTTGTTTTTGAGCATCACTAAGCATCGTCAATCGCGCCACCTCAGCGGCATGAAGATAGGCAAAAAACTGATCACTATAACGCATCACATCAGCGAGTAAAAACCGCTCTTTTTCACGTTGAGCTTGCCGTTGATGATGAGGCTTAAATCGATAATCCATGTAATAACAATCATTGAGCGTTAAAAGATCCGTGCCCTTTTCAGAAAAATCGACAACACGTGACACAATAGTTATCAGCTTACGATACAATTGATTTGTTTTTTCTACCCATAGCAGAGAAAATTGCCCGGGTCTTAGTACGTAAGTTTCTTCAATTTTATCGATTAATGAGATCAATGGTGCTAAATTATTTTTTTTTAACTCTAAAAGCTTTGCACGAATAGCATCTTGACTCGATTCACTTAAGTGCCCAATTTCATTCAAAATATTCCATACCAAGGTATAACTATGTCGAATGATGTTAATGATATTTGAAACATCGATAAATCGAGTTAATCGATGATTTTGCCATGTATTTAAGGATTGTAATAACGCAAGTGCATCCCCTTCCAATTCATGTTGGTTAATTCGATTCATATGCTCTGTGGATGAGCAAGACACATATTGCTCAAGGTATCGCGTCATGTTATCTAAATGCGTTGGTAAAGCGGCACTAAATTGTGTTAAAAAAGCATAATCGGCATGACCATCTTGGCCGCCTAACTGATCAACCACAACGCCACTGATAACACCCAAACGATTAAAAATACCTTCAGGATCGGTTAAATCAAGTTGGTGTTCTGCAAAAAATGCATTCGTATCGGCCGAATAGACAAGCACACCAGCAACAAGCTGTGTACATAAAGGCATGATAATGTCCCATTCTGATTTAAAAATGGTAGTGAAACTCATGCTAGGTGACGTAATAAGTCGACATAATTCATAAACATGGTGAATTGCATCCCCAACAGGGAACGTGAGTGCTGTTCTTAAAATGGAGTTAGACATATCCCAATGCGTTAATTGATCGACATCAATCGCTTCAACCATGCTTAGTACTTTTTCCGCATGATACGCTGCATTTATTATTTGTTTAATTTGAACAATCACTGCTGGATCAGTATCAAAATCAGAAAAAGGCACACCGTCAAGTTGATAGTGATTTAAAAACGGATAAACGCGTTCACTCCACTCCTGTTGATCAAGCCGTGCAATAATCGCTTTTCGCAGTAATTGAGCGATATCAACGTTGGGTGAAGTATTTTGTTCAGTTTGAGCGAGGATGCGACGCACTGCAATTTCAGCGTGCTCATCACCAAACATCGCTAAAATCGATTGTCGCATCAAACGAACCAAAGGCGAAAAATGGCCGTTTTTTATAAATCTTAGCGTCCGAAGCGGCACAAAGCGTTACTCAAAGACAAGCAAACTCAAACATTAAATGAAAAAGCTTTTATAATCCAGTGAGTTATCAATAAATCAACTTATTTTTTTTGTGCCGATGGCGAGGAACCTAATGACTCGTCAACGTTTGACGGTTGCACGTCCGAAGCATTGGATGTCCTATTAAACAATCGCCATGAAGACGTGATTGAAATGCTTGGCATAAATGACGAAGTACGGGCTGTCGGTGACGGTGTTTCACCCTGTGCATTCGGCATCCGATCTCGACGAGAAGACCGCTCATTTTCCGTTTGTTCAACAGACTTTAAAAAGGCTTCATACACTGCTTTATGCGCAGGTTTGTACAAATGAAGGCTTTCTAAGAGAGAAACAACCCACCTCACCAACCAGTTAAATACATTTTCATCATGATGATTCAAATTAGTCATGTCTTGTCTGAAGATGGGCCGTTTAACTTCCGTTTTAACATCATTAACGCATTGCCTAACGTCTTTCGTCGTATTTTCTTTAAGGGTACTTAATCGACTTAGTTTTTGTGCCCACATGATTTTTCGAGACAAACTAGCCTCGCTTTCAAACAATCTTTCTTTGACAGAACGTTGCACGCTAATGTAAGACTCTAAATCAGCAACAGCCATTTTAATGGCTTCAAACTGCAAGTAATCATCCAAATATTCTTGCTCAAACTTCTCTGCTTTCTCTGCAACCAACAACTGCACTTGCGCATCAATATCTTCATGAGGTTTAACTCGTTTAATAATATCAGCCATTTCATGATCAATATAAGCACTCAACTCTGCATCATAAGCTTCACCACTGTTCATGATGCCATGAGCCACGCTAAAATGAGCTTTAACGTAACGATGTGATGATTTCTTTATGTAATCATCAAAAATAGTGCGATTTACATTAACTTGAGCAATCATTTGTTCATTAAGATGTTCTAACTGCGCATCCGCGGTCTTAATAGTCAGTTGTTGTGTATGCACAAGACCTTGAATACTGCTAAGACCAAGCTCTAAAATTTTAGTAATCACGTTTTTATGACGCAGCAACATGTGCCCATTTTCCGATGTCACCGAGTGAGTCGACAATAATTTTTTCAAGAGATCATCTTGACAAACTGTCACAAATGCGGCTTTAGCGTTAGCAGGTAATGTGTTCAATACAGCAAAAGCTGTATTCACCGACATCACTAAATCCTCTGGATGCTCATGAATATCAGAGCGATTCAATTGTGTAATACAACGATTGAAAGCCTCAAGATTCGATGCCAAACTTATTAATTGTGCTTGAGCTTGTGTTTTTCGTTGTTCAACAACAGATTGACGTTTCTCAAATGGCGTCATACTTGTCACAAGCTGAATGTGTTG
>JAGVJT010000223.1 GCA_020050955.1 Legionellales bacterium
GTGGATGGCTGGATTAAGAGCCCAGGTCATCGACATAATATTGTCGGTCGTTACAATTTAACCGGCATCGGCATTGTGCGTGATAGCGCCGGTAAATTGTATTACACCCAATTGTTTGCGCGCACAGAGAAAAAACCAACACAACACGCACATCAAACGACGCACCATGCACGACCACGCTTTTTTATTGGGTGATTTAGCACGTCTTGACATCATTTGTAGAAAAATACGAGCGCCTGAGCACTACGAGGGTGTAACGACATATCACCGCGGTGGTGCTAAAGTCGTTGATTTTAGTGCTGTAAGCTCTTCTTGCGCAGGCGTTTGCGATGAGGTCTTGCAAAATGACTTTTCGATGTCTTTTGCATACAACGGCATGTAATAACACATGGTAATCATTCGAGCGCGATGGGGTTCATCCATCCCGCAAACGGCTTCTTTTAAATTAACGAGCGCCTTATCTCGATGCACTTGACGATTTTCTTTGTCTGTTCTAAAAAGAGATTGCATGACTACTTGGTTACGTAAAGGTCCCTGCGTTAATTCAGCAACAAGCAATTCACTCTCTGCATGATTTGCATAGTGCTCTACATGTGGCAAACCTTCTTTACGATAGACTGCGTGCACAAAATTCTGGTAGCGTTGTCCATCTTCGGAGTCACCGAGCCCATAGGACATGTGATTTGTATTTTCCAATTGCAAAAAATAGACCAGCGCGATTTGTTCGCCTCGTGCTTGTGCTGCAATGCGATTCGCAGCGACTCTTAATGCTAACTTCATACTTTGTTGATGAGGTACGGTATCGTCTGCAATGGATGATACAATTGCTAAAGGAACATTAAGTGGAAATCGATCAGCAAACGCCATGGCTTGATGCTCTTTTCCTATTTGATGTTGACCACCAAAAAGTGTTGAACGAAGTAAAGGGTAAAGCAATTTACCTGTCCAGCGAGGAAGATAATAATCGTTGTTGACAAGTGTTTTTACCACGCCACGGATAGAGCTAGGTGGTGCTTCTAAAACACATAAATCAACTTTAGGATATTGATGCTCAGCGATAGCACGAAATGTTGTGGCACCGCCTCTAGACGCACCATAAAGGATAATATGGTTTCGTTTAATGTGTTCAAGTGCGTAATCGTATTTTTGTTTGTGCGCGATGCTATCTGTGGCTTGGCCTAATGATGAGACTGCAAAATTAATATTCGCACCCAAAACACCGCCTTCTTCTCGTTTTGTTTGCAGTGTTTCATAGCCAAGAGGTGCGTCTGTCATATCAATGTTGATGCCTTTTTTATGTAATTCTTGATGTTGTGTGGAAGATAGCTGTTTTGGCGCGCTGGCTCGATCAACTTCTGCAATTTCAGGGTAAAGTGACAAGCACTCAGGTGCAATGGTATCGATGCCTTTATGAGAATAGATAACATCGCCTGTTGTTGTTTGAATCCGTTTTCTTCCGACATAATCAACCGCTTCAGCTTGCGTGCCCCCCATGCCTTGATAGTAGATAACAACCGTATCATTTAACGATGCATGCTTGCCATTGCTCCATTCATGAGAAATTGAGGCATGTTGTTTATTTTTCATGGTTCTTGATCCGGTCAATGCGTGTATTGTCATTATAGATTATTCTAAAATAGACATGAAATTTTAGAGATTGTGGCGTAGTCAATGTTCATGATAACACGTTATACTGAATCCTTCTGACATTTGCGTGGATCAACATGGAACTAGTTGTCGATAACACACCGTTTAAAGCGCTTTTTCAACCGCTTGATTTAGGATTTACAACGCTTAAAAATCGATTAATGATGGGCTCGATGCATACAGGCCTTGAAGAAGATAAAGAAGGTTTGCAGCGATTAGCGGCATTTTATCGTGAGCGCGCACAAGGTGGTGTTGGCTTGATGGTGACGGGTGGATTTACGCCTAATCGTGCTGGTCGGTTAGCGCCGTTTGCAGCGAAACTCACTTCGTCTAAAGAACAACATCGTCATGAGTTAGTGACGCATACCGTGCATGAGTCAGGCAGTAAAATTGCACTTCAAATATTACACGCTGGTCGTTATGGTTATCATCCTTTTATCATGGCGCCTTCGCGTTTAAAATCGCCGATTAGCCCATTTACGCCATGGGCCATGAGTGCTTCTCGCATCAAAAAAACTATTCATCATTTTGCACGATGTGCCAAATTAGCCCAGCAGGCAGGCTATGATGGTGTTGAAATCATGGGAAGTGAAGGCTATTTAATTAATCAGTTTCTAGTTAGTCATACTAATAAGCGTCATGATGAGTGGGGTGGAAGTTATGCCAATCGCATGCGTTTTCCGATTGAGATTGTGCGTGCGGTACGAGAAGCAGTTGGCGATTCATTTATTATTATTTATCGGTTATCGATGCTTGATCTCATCCATGATGGCAGTTCGTGGGAAGAGGTTGTGTTACTTGCAAAAGCGATCGAAAAAGCGGGTGCTACGCTAATTAATACCGGTATTGGTTGGCATGAAGCTCGTATTCCAACCATTGCAACCATGGTGCCTTCCGGGCTTTTCTCTCAAGTCACGAAGCAATTAAAGCCTGAAGTAAGCATTCCTGTGATCACATCAAACCGTATTAATACACCTGAACTTGCGAATCGTCTTTTAGATGAAGGAGTGGCGGATCTTATTTCAATGGCAAGACCTTTTCTGGCAGATCCACAGTTCGCGGTAAAAGCACAGCAAGGCGAAAGCCGAGCGATTAATGTTTGTATTGCATGCAATCAAGCGTGCTTGGATCAAGTGTTTGTGAATAAAACAGCGTCGTGTCTGGTCAATCCGCGTGCGTGCCATGAAACGCGACTCATTTATGAAGTCGTTGATGAACCGAAAAACATTGCGGTAGTGGGAGCAGGCCCTGCCGGGCTTGCTTTTGCGGCAGTGGCGGCTGAGCGCGGGCATCACGTAACGCTCTTTGAGCGTCAAAGTATGCTGGGCGGACAATTTAATTTGGCAAAAAAAATCCCGGGTAAAGAGGAGTTTCAGCACACGTTAAATTATTATGCTTATCAATTAGACAAATTTAATGTAACGATTCACTTAAATAAAGAAGTGGCACCTGAGGATTTGAACGGGTTTGATGAAGTGGTCTTGGCCACAGGTGTTATCCCGCGAATTCCAAGCATTGAAGGCATTGAGCATCCTTCAGTTATGACTTATTTAGACGTACTTCAGGGGCATCGTATACCGGGCGTTCAAGTAGCAGTCATTGGTGCAGGAGGTATTGGTTTTGATGTAGCGGAATGGCTTGTGTCTGATGGCAAACATCCTTCGACAGAGCAATTTTGCCGAGAATGGGGAATTGATCTCCATGTGAATGAGCGAGGAGGGCTTTGTTCAGTAAACAAACTTTCACATGCGCGCCAAGTTTACTTATTACAACGTAAAAAAGAAAAAATGGGGCAGCGTTTAGGAAAAACAACCGGTTGGATTCATCGATTGAGCCTAAAACATCATCAAGTGAAAATGATGTCAGGTGTTCAGTATGTTCGTATTGATGATGAAGGACTGCATCTTCGTATTGATGATGAGCCCGTTGTGCTGAGCGTGGATTCTGTTGTGATTTGCACAGGACAAATTGAGCTTAACTCATTGTATGATAAAGTAAAAAATAGCAGTCAATCTGTTCATTTAATAGGTGGTTCATTCAAGGCATTGGAGCTGGATGCGAAGCATGCCATTAATCAAGCTTGTCGTCTTGCTGCAATGATTTAGAGGATAAAATAACCTGATAATCTGACACATACCAAGAAAAACAGAATAAAATGAGTGCATTTCGATATAAAATTTGCTATCATATGCGACTGTTTTTACATTGCTTAATCTTTACCTTAAGATTACGGATTTTTTTCAGGTACTTTTATGACTCAAACGACACCCACGACGACAGCATCACTTTGTTTTTCTGATCTTAAACTTTCTGCGCCATTATTAAAAGCTATTCAAGACCAAGGATTTGAAAAACCATCACCCATTCAAGAAAAAACCATTCCTTGGTTGCTAGAAGGGCGTGATTTGATTGGTCAAGCCCAAACAGGAACAGGAAAAACAGCGGCATTTTCTTTGCCAGCATTGATGATGTTAGATGAAAGTCACTCTGAGCCACAAGTTCTTGTATTAGCCCCTACGCGAGAATTAGCGATTCAAGTTGCAGCACACATCGAAGCATTGTGTGTTCACCAAAAAAATACACGCGTTATCGTATTATGCGGTGGGCAAGACTATCGACCACAGTTGAAAGCGCTACGTGATGGTGCTCAAATCATTGTGGGAACACCTGGACGTATTTTGGACCATATCGAGCGAGGCACATTAAAGCTTAGTAAGTTACGCATGTTTGTCTTAGACGAAGCTGATGAAATGCTGCGCATGGGCTTTATTGATGATGTGGAAACGGTGTTAGCGTCGTTACCTGAGAAAAAGCAAATTGCACTATTTTCAGCAACCATGCCTTATCGCATTCGACAAATTGCAACGCAATATTTAAATGATCCTGTTTCCATTGAAATTCGTGCAGAAACCGCGACAGCTAAAAGTGTCGAACAACGTTTTATTTTTGTGTCGCCTTATCAAAAGTCAGATGCATTGATTCGTATTCTTGCAACAGAAACCTATCAAGGTGTGATCGTCTTTACTCGCACCAAAAGCAGTACCGAAGAAGTCGCGACAGCATTGCAACAGCAAGGTTACCGTGCTATGGCGATTCATGGTGACATCACGCAAGCATTGCGCGAGCGTGTTATTGCGCAATTTAAACAAGGCGCTATTGATATTCTTGTCGCAACGGATGTCGCAGCACGTGGTCTTGATGTTGAGCGTGTGACACACGTTATCAATTACGATATGGCACATGATAGCGAAACATACGTACACCGAATTGGACGTACGGGACGCGCTGGTCGTAGTGGTGTGGCGATTCTATTTGTAACACCTCGTGAATCAAGAGTGCTCTCAGCATTAGAGCGCCACACTCGCCAACGCATTGAAAAAGTGACTGTTCCAAGTGATTACATGATTCAAGAAGCACGACAAAAGCGTTTTATTGCCAGCATCCAAGAGCGCTTTGTTCATAAACATGTGGCTGATTATCGACAAATTATTGAGCAATTTTTGAAAGAAAATGATGCTTCAGCCCTCGATGTTGCCGCAGTTCTTGCGTTACTGTTACATCAAGACAAGCCTTGGAAACAAGAATTACCTGCGTTTAAAGCACCACGTCAAGTGACTGAGTCACGCCCTTCTGGTCGAAACGAGCGCTCATCTTCGAACACTAATCGTACGGCGTCACGAGAGCGAGCGAATCATCGAAATAGCGCGCATACAGCGAGTTTTGATAATCGTTCACAAGAGTTGTTCCGCATTGATGTTGGCCGTGTTCATGGTGTAAAACCTGGTAACATTGTTGGTGCTATTGCGAATGAAGCAGGACTGCAGAGCCGTTTTATTACAGGTCTTAAAATTAACGAAGATCATTCCACCGTCAAGCTGCCGAGTGGTTTATCTAAAGATGTATTCCTTGGCTTAAACAAAGCGTGGGTTTGTGGTCGTCAATTAAAGTTGACATCTCTCGGTGTTGTGTAAGCAAATCGAGTGTGACACGATATTTTTCCATCCATGAATTTCATCAACCAATGCTCATGTTGACATGTCCCCATTGGTTGGTGGTTGCTTTTTTATATCATAATGTGGAAAAATAAAACAA
>JAGVJT010000226.1 GCA_020050955.1 Legionellales bacterium
GTATGTGCATGTTGAAATTTTAGATCCACAAATGAAAGATGCTTTTGTGGACTATTTAGTCAAACAAAAGCAGGAGCTACTAGAGCAAAAAGCTGTTATAGGCAAGCTGGTAACTTATTTTGATGACAAAATAGCTGCAATTGATGTTATTTTGAAAAATGTAAAAAATGATAAAACGCTTTCATGGACTGAACAAAAAGTGTTAACGAGATTTTGTAATGAATTAAAGCATGATATTCGAAAACAACTCTCAGAGTTGAAACTGGGTGAATCTATTGATGATTCATATTATGAAATTCACAAACTTATCGAAGCGAAGATGGATACGATGATCCAATCATCTGCACGCATATCGATAAGAAGTGGTTTTAGAGGAGTTCTTAATGATGTATGTGAGGCGTGTGGTCTGGGGCGGCCTTTTGCAATTTCACATGGTGAAGTACAAGTTGCTGTAAGGTTAATGAAGTCGACTGTACAAGATCTAAGAGTAAATGAATTAGAAAAATTAAAAGAGAAAGAGCCTGCTCAGGGCGTGACTCAGGGCGCTGAAAATAACGTACGCCTGAGGTAGAGAGAAGCGTCCGTACGTTAATCGCATATTTGATGTTGCACACAATTACCGTTTGCATCACATTGTGTCGTTATGGCGCATGATGGTGTATCATGACTAGAAAACGAATCGCTATCGTTGGGTGTTGTTACAATGACGCCAGGATGCTCCCATGCATTGGGGTCGGTCACGGTGACACCGGGATCATTCCACTCGTCACGTATTGTATAAGCGTTGGTGGTGGTAGTATAAAAAAGAACAGCAATACATGCTATCAAGCGTATAATACAATGTTGTGGTTTGTTGATATTCATGATTTTTGCTCGTTGTTTTTATGCATTTTCTTTAAGTATAGATTGGTATGATCGAAAAAGGGGAGAAAAGCTGATGAGCTTTAAAAAAATGGTACGGCTCGTTATGTTAGGCACCATCATTTATTTACCTTTAGTTCACGCCGAATCGCCTGTTGGGCGCTGGGTGACAGTGGATGATAAAACGGGTGATAAACGTGCAGAAATTCAATTGACAGAAGAAGATGGTCAGTTAAGTGGCACGATTGTTCGTTGTTACCCAAAGCCAGGTGACACGGGTGTTTGTTCATCGTGTCCAGGTGATTTTAAAGGCAAGCCTATTCAAGGGTTACGATTTATTTGGGGATTAACGCATGATGGTAAAGGCACGTGGGATCACGGTGAGTTGCTCGACCCTACGACAGGGCATATTTATCATGTTAAAATGACGCGTGTTGGTAAGGAGCTTCATGTGCGCGGTTATCTTGGTTTTTCTCTAATTGGACGCAGCCAAACATGGCTACATGCTGAAGGCTAAATCATACAATGATCAACTCCTGTGAGTTGGTCATTCATGCATGTTATAAAGATGTCTTTAAATTATAAAAGGATATACAATTCTTCCATTCTTCTACGCTAATGCCATGCCGTGACTCAGACAACTAAAAAAACAACAACTGAACTGATTAAACGCCCACCCCATTCGATAGAAGCGGAGCAATCCATCATTGGTGGTGTTATGCTTGATAATCAAGTCTGGGAAAAAGTTACGGGTAGTCTATGTGAGGCTGATTTTTACCGCGCTGAGCATCGTGTGCTTTTTCGCGCGATTGTTAATCTAGCTCGAAGAAATCAGCCTTTTGATGTGGTCACAGTCTTGGATGCACTAAAGTCTAGTAATACGCTGGATGAAGCTGGTGGTGAGGTTTATCTTTTTGAGCTTGCAAATAACACCCCAAGTGTCGCAAACGTACCGGCATATGCGGATATTGTGCGCGAAAAGTCTGTGCAACGACAGCTTATTGCTGTTGCAGGTGATATTGCTGACTCCGCGTACAATCCTGGTGAACGAGCATTACCTGAATTATTGGATTTTGCAGAAACACGCGTTTTTGCTATTGCAGAGCAAACCTCTGTTGATGGAGGGCCTGAAGCTATTAAATCCGTGTTGGTCCGTACGGTTGAAAAAATTGATATGCTCTATCACAGTGGTGATTCTATCACGGGTCTTGCAACAGGATTATCAGATTTGGATGAGCTGACAACAGGCTTGCAACCTTCTGATTTGATCATTGTTGCTGGTCGTCCCTCGATGGGAAAAACAACCTTAGCCATGAACATGGCAGAACATGTTGCAATTAAATCTGGTAAACCTGTGCTTGTGTTTTCAATGGAGATGCCAGCTGATTCGCTTGCCATGAGAATGATGTCTTCTTTAGGACGGATTGATCAGCATCGTCTTCGCACAGGAAAATTAGATGATCAAGATTGGCCTCGCGTCACATCTGCTGTTCATATGCTTTCAGAGGCGCCTCTTTTTATTGACGATACGCCTGCATTAAGCCCAGCTGAATTACGCGCAAGAGCTAGACGACTTGCAAAAGAGCATGGTGAGTTAGGGCTGATTGTGGTGGATTATTTACAGCTGATGCGTGTTTCTGGCGTTAAGATAGAAAATAGAACAGCGGAAATTTCAGAGATTTCAAGAAGTTTAAAGGCATTAGCCAAAGAATTAAATGTCCCTGTGATAGCCCTTTCTCAGTTGAACCGAAGTTTGGAGCAACGTCAAGATAAGCGTCCAATGGTGTCAGATTTGCGGGAATCTGGTGCGATTGAGCAGGATGCGGATTTAATTTGTTTTATTTATCGTGACGAAGTCTACAACGAAGACAGTCCTGACAAAGGTTGTGCCGAGATTATTGTTGCAAAACAACGAAATGGCCCTATTGGCCGTGTTCGTGTGGCGTTTCTTGGTCAATACACACGTTTTGAAGATTTGGCCTACCAAGGTTATCAAGGGGTTGATTAACGTGGCAAGACCAACCTATATTGAAATTGATGCGAATGCATTGCGGCACAATGTCGCACGCATTAAAGCGTATTGCCCTCAACAAAAGGTGATTGCCATGGTCAAAGCGAATGCTTATGGCTGTGGATTAACGTTTGTTGTACCAGTGCTTGATACTTCTGTTGATGCGTTTGGTGTTGCATGTTTAGAAGAAGCGATCGCACTACGAAAATTAACAGATAATGAATGTATTTTATTTCAAGGTGTTTTTTCATCTGATGAGTTGCATCACGTGGTGTCCTTGCAGCTTCAGTGCGTGATTCATCATGCGTTGCAATTAGAATGGTTATTGAAAACACCACTGAAAAAACCAATTCGTGTCTGGGTTAAAGTGAATACTGGGATGCAGCGGTTGGGTTTTTCTTCTGATGAAGCTTTAAATGTTTTGAGAGCACTCAATCAATGCGGTTGGGTTGATAAAAATATTGGCTTAATGACACACATTGCTTGTGCAGATGATCCAACTAATCTTCAAAATCAACAGCAGTTTGATGCTTTTGCGTACCTTGATGGATTGCCTGTGATGATGAGAAGTATCGCAAACTCCGCTGTCATTTTATCACGCCCGGATCAATTGGGTGATATTGTTCGTCCTGGTGTCATGTTGTATGGCGTTTCACCGTTTGCTGATAAAGAGGCGAGTGCTTTTGATTTAAAACCTGTGATGCGATTTATTTCAGCCATTAGTGTGATTCATGATTGTCCAACGGAGACGCAAGTAGGGTATGGCGGCAGTTGGAAAAGCGCACGTCCATCTCGTATTGGCGTAGTTGCTGTAGGTTATGGTGATGGTTATCCTCGTCACATTGCACCTAATACGCCAACGTGGATTAATGGTCACTTGGTGCCGATTGTGGGGCGTGTTTCCATGGACATGTTAACGGTTGATTTAACGGATTATCCTGATATAAACATAGGTGATCAGGTTGAGCTGTGGGGGCATCATCTTCCTGTTGAGGTAATCGCACGTGCGGCAGGTACCATTGCGTATGAATTAATTTGCCAGGTTTCTCCTCGTGTACGTGAGCGTGCGCGAGTGATTTCTACTTGAAGATAAGGGGGCTATATGAAAAAAAATACACTAATCTCTGTCTCACTGTCCATGCTGTTGGTTGGGTGTGCTGAAGTTAATAACGAGCAAGTTGGCATGGTAACCGGTGGGGTTGTTGGTGGGTTATTAGGCAGCCAGTTTGGCAGTGGTGCCGGTAAAGTTGCTGCTGCTGCAGGAGGGGCTTTTATTGGAACAGTATTGGGTGGCCGCATTGGCAAATACATGGATCGTCAAGATCGCTTAGAAATGCAACGCGCATTAGAAACTGCTCCCACGGGGCGTGGTATCGCATGGACAAACCCAGACAATGGCAATCGTTATAATGTAACACCAACACGAACTTATTATGTGAGTGAGCAGCCGTGCCGTGAATACACGACAAAAGCAGAAATTGGCGGCAAAACAGAACAAATTTATGGAAAAGCGTGTCGACAGGCAGATGGTGCTTGGAAAGTTGTCTCGTAAGATAGAGGCATTAATTTATTGACGCAGCGCTTCTTCATCTGGCAAGATGCCTCATCGTTTTTAGGATGATTCATGCGAGGGATGATGAAAGTTCTTGTTGCAGTTAAACGTGTGATTGACCCTTATGTTAAAATACGCGTTCGTGCTGATGGGAAAGGGGTTGAGACGCAAAACATCAAACATGCGATGAATCCGTTTGATGAAATTGCGGTTGAAGAAGCGGTGCGACTGTTAGAAAAAAATATTGCAACAGACGTGCTCGCTGTTTCCATTGGGACGGATGCATGCCAAGAAACATTACGCCATGCCATGGCACTTGGTCTCACGCGTGGGCATCTTATTCAGACAGATAAAACGCATTGTAGTTTGAACATTGCTAAAATTTTACATTGCATTATTGAAGATGAAAAACCAGATCTTGTTTTGATGGGAAAACAAGCCATTGATGATGATAATAATCAATGTGCTCAAATGCTAGCGGCTTTGCTAAATTGGCCTCAAGTAACGTTTGCATCTGCTTTAACCGTTGATGGAAATGTCTACACTGTCGAACGTGAAACAGACAGTGGTTCAGAGACGTTAATGTTGAATGGTCCTGCTGTAATTAGTGTGGACTTGCGCCTTAATGAGCCCCGTTATGCCAGTTTACCGAATATCATGAAAGCCAAGCAAAAACCTCTTGTTTGTACACCTCTTCAAACGCTAAATCTTGATTTAAAAGATCATGTTGAAATTTTATCTGTAACACCACCATCGACACGTTCAGGAGGGGTTAAAGTCGACTCAGTGGAGCAACTTATCGATAAGCTGCGTCACGAAGCGAAAGTACTCTAAGCGCAAAAGGAGAATGGAATGAGCACATTGGTTCTTGTTGAACATGATAATCAACACATGCATGCTTCAATGCCGCAAGTATTGGCGAGTGCGTTACAATTAGATGAACCTGTTGTTTTTTGTGTTATTGGATATCAATGCGGTGCTGTTGCACAACAAGCATCGTTACTTCAAGGTGTAAGTTCTGTCTTGTGGTTTGATGATGTGTGCTATGAGCATCAGTTTGCTGAAAATATTAGCCAAGTTGTCGTGTCTATTGCAGATAAGTATCAAACCATCATGGCATCATCCACGACGTATGGTAAAAATGTGCTGCCTCGTATTGCGGCTTTGTTAGATGTCGTGCAAGTTTCTGATGTGACGCGAATCGTCAGTCACGACATATTTGAGCGCCCTATTTATGCTGGAAATGCGTTAGAGAGACT
>JAGVJT010000161.1 GCA_020050955.1 Legionellales bacterium
GCATATGTATTTTTTGAGCGGATACCATTTTCAAAAGGTAAAAATCGACGCAAATAATCTAATTTTTATTCTCCAAACGTTACAAAATCACGCCAACTCCTTGTAAAAACAAAGAGTTTAAAAGGTAATTGTCATTGGTGCACTAATGCAGACCATGCCACTTTGCAGGAGATTCCTCGCTACGCTCGGAAAGACGTCACATTTTTAATGGGACAGCCGTGGTGTTGAACGCAGGGCTTATATCGTCTTAAATCATTCGCTGTATATAAGTTCCTTCCAGATGTTCTTCTTGGTCATTCAATTGAGCTCGGAATAAACTGCGCGCAGCTGGCTCTTCAGCAACAGCATCGACAATAGCCTGCGATTGAATAGGTTGAACAATATAGATTGGTTTGTCAAAAAATTGTGAGAACTTCCATGCTGTCCTTAGTTTTTGAACACGCATATCGTGATTGCGTACATTGACCATCATTTCTGCTCCACTGCATGCAAAACCATATTTAACACATGCGGGCTTAATAAGTTGACTATTATTGCCTGCTAATCGATGATGGAGGTAATTCTTAGCATCTTCAACACATGTTGGTGTGTTTGTAAAAAGAAGCAGTGAGCGAGGTTTGATGTTTTCTGCGATGTAGTGCAACTCTTCGGTGACATAAGAACCCCCTTTGTCACCAAGATTTGCATCGGAACACAATTCCGTGGTGTGTGGTTTGTACTTGGTAATAACCTGACGAGCAAATGCAACGAATGATGCGCTGGGTTGTGCGGTATTAATGTCATCACCAAAACCACCTAACTGAGATAAATCGTGTTCAATGCTATATTGATGATGATTATCAATTTTTTGACAACGCACACAAATGAGAACAAGTTCTTCATGAGCCGCATCAAGACTGTCTATAAATGGTTTTTTTTGCATTTTCAATGTAAGTCTGTCCATGTGTGTCATGACGATAACAAGTTTTCTTTTTTTTGTGCGACCAAGACATGTCATAAGTGCTTTACCTCAAAAATTCATTAGACTTCAAGATGATTCTTTGACATACTCTTGCTGGTTTAAAAATTAACCAATGTCGTGGCAATGCATGCAAAGTAGGATATATCTTTGATGCTATGACAGTCCAATCTAACATGGAGCGTTCAATGAGAACATCTTTTTTCGTTGTTGTGTTGTTGTTCGGTTGTTTAAATGCGGCAAATGCCAATGAAAAACAGCAAAATCGGATTAAAAATTGTACCACAAAGTCTGAAAGTAGTCAAAAAATAAATCTGAATTCAGCAAATATTTTTGAGCTTCGTGGCTCATTTAGAGGCATTGGTAAAAAGCGTGCTGAAGCCATAGTGCACTATCGTGAAACACACGGGCGCTTTCAGTCCGTCGCACAGCTATCAAACATTCGAGGAATAAGCGCCAATTTTGTATCACGTTGCCTCCCAGAGCTAGAGGCTGTGTATTCTGTTGAGTAGTGTTATCTTAACGGCAAGGCTTCAAGTCTGCTGGTGTATTCTTCAGATGATGTTTTAGCATCAGCAGTTGCATCTAGTGTGAATGAAGTTAAGAAGTTATGCTTTACAAGCCCTTGAATTTGTTTAGGGTAGGTGAGCGTGAATGCTTTGAGTCGCGGTGATTGTGCATTAAGAACTTGTTCAAATGTTGTTACATTCATTGAGTTTGTATCAATCAACATTTTAAATGCATGATAAAATTCATTTGGTCGCTCAATTAAACGATCGACTGCTTGATCTATGTCAATATTTTGCTGTTCAACAAGCCACGGATGCATTAACGTGACGATCTCTTTCTGTCTTTTTTGTTTTAATATTTCCATGGCTGTATAAGTGCGTATTTGTGTTTTCATAGTAAACTCTTAATGTATAAATGGTTAAATAACGCGTCAATTATGATAGATGTGACGCGTCTAGGTTGTTATGGTTAGATAACGTTTGCAAATCTATCTTCCTCATCCGAATCATCAAATGATGCTGTTGAGTCAGATGCGTTGGAGTTTGCACGTGACGAACGTGGTGACGAGTCCCTGGATTGAAAGAGACCATGCTGTTCGAGCGTACTACTCGCACTTACGGTTGTTCTGTCATCGTCGTCTTGTGGCTCTGGTGCATGACGATTTAACGTTTCCATGGCGTGCGTCATGGCTCTCATGAGATTAGCATCCCCCATAAAGCGCACCACATGGCAAGGCTCAGCAAACAGTCGATTGACCTGAGCTTGATACGCTCGTGCATCATTATTCTCTACTGCATTATCGACTGCAGAAGGTAATATATTAAATCGATGGTATTTTTGTTTCATACGTTCGATAAATGCTTGTTGTTGTTCTTGCGAGAGATTATAGCTAAGTAGGGGTTGTTGTTGTTCTGGCGTGAGCACGCCCATGAAAGAAAAATCTTCAAAGATATTGTTTAGTGCACGAAGTGCATCGGGCGTTAATTGTGTTAAACGTGCTTTGAATTGATTTTGAATGTAATCATAAACCTCTTGGTTTAAGATATCTTCTGTTAATAGTTGTGCGAATAATGGGTGATCTTGAACGCTCTGATACAATCGAGAATCAACGCCATCACCACAGTTGGGGGAGTCAGGCTCTAAATCATCGTATTGCTCATTTATTCGTCTGGTGTCTGTGTGACCTCGCGCTGCTGTGACTTTAAGAATATCAAGTTTTATTCGTTGAAGTTTTTCAAGTGTGAGTGGTGCATCAATGACAACCTTTGGCAAATCTCTTGATAGTAGAATTTGACCGGTATCGCGAGCAGAAAATAACCGATTGGTGCTGTAAGAAAATGATCGTGATGTTGGGGAGTCAAGCCGTATGAATAATGATTTTCCTCGAGTATTTGTGGCATGATTGCTGTCAACAAGCTCATAGGTCGTGTCGGGAACATTTCGAGGACGCTCACGATCCCAATTATGCGCACGACCCATGCTTGCTAATTCTGTGATGTAGCGGTCAATGCGTGTTTCGATGGTGTAGCCATTTGTTGTGGGCTGGTTTCTGTCAGAAACAGCCAACCAAAGAATGGCAATTAGTTCTTCTTGGTTATTTAAATTAGCAGCATAATTAAATGCTGGATTGGTTCTCCACTGGTTTCGACCGTTTAAATATCGGTAAGCTGTATGTACTGGATCTTGATAGTAGCGTTTTAATATCTCTGTGGTTGTCTGAACAGACCATCTTTGTTGTGTTTTTAAGCTATCGAATTCTTCCCATGTTAGTGGAAGTGAGTGTCTTCTACCGCTAACTTCAACAACGAGAGGTGTGAGCTCATAGCGTGAAGCTAATTCCTTTAAAACATTCAGAAAAGAAGGTTTGTCTCGAGCGGAAAGTGAACGTGTATTATGTTGCCTAAATTGAGTGTGGTTGATATTGTCCCGGTAAGCTTCTTTAGCGCGTTGTCTGACTTCTGGCGAGAAAGAGCTGTTGTCTGCTAGTCTTTGAAAATCTTGCCATCGTAAAGGTAGTTCTATCTGACGCCCATTAATAATGATGGATGCTGAGTTGCTTTGGTAGCGTTCAGCGTAATATTGTGCTGAGCTATTTTGGCTAATATGGTTTGTGTTAATCAAGTCTATATCAAGTTGATAGTATGCTTTTATCGTATCTAAAATAGCTTGCTCTGAAGGTGTTAAGCTTTGCATGGATGATTCAGAATTGTTGGCTAAACTTCGCATGGTTCTTGATGGGCGACGTCGTTCAAATTGTTGGTTTTGTTGATGACGTTGTGCCACGGCCATTGGATTTTCTGCAAGAATGAGTTGGCGAATGGTATCGTTTGTGAGTAATCGTGAATTTTCCAATGTTGTGACGGCTTGAGTTAACGCTTCAATATTCTGATGTTGATAAATGGCGTTTCGTTGTTGTTCGGTAATCTTGTTGCCTAAACGTCTAATAAGTTGGCTATGTGCGATGATGTTCTCATGTCTTCTAATAATCGTTTGCGCGGTGGTGAGGGGTGATGATGATTGAATGACGTTACGAATATTTTCCAATGTGAAAGTATTTTCCACGTGATTTGCGTGCAACATGGTTAAGCCCGCTGCTAATATTGCTGGGCTAGGATGGTGTGTGGCTGCTTCGATGAGTTCGTCTGAATTTAACAAATCGCTTTCAATAATAACGTTTATGATTTCATCCAATGAGCTAGCCTGATAAGCAGTAGGCTGTGCTTGATTGAATGACTCTTGTGCGCGTTGTCTTGCCTGTTCTTCGCGTAATTGTTGACGTCGTGCTTCGTCTTGTTGATGCTGTTGGAGTGTTCCGCGAGAAACAATTGTGCGTGCTTCTGTCAGAGGAGATGATGCTTGAATAACGGTACGACAATTTTCGAGAGTGAAGGCATTGATGCCTTGATGTTGATGTAACATGGTTAATCCTGAGGCTAATTCTGTTGGATTAGCATGGCGCATGGCTTCACTGATAAGTTCGTCTGAATTGAAAAGATCTGCCTCAAGAATAAGACCGAGTGCATCGTCAAGCACGCTAGCATGATGATCAGGTCCTGCACGTCGAAACGAAGGTTGTGTTGGTGTGGCGAAAACATTGCGTAACTCATCTTCGGCTCGTTGTCTTTGTAGCGCTTGCCTCTCTAGTTCTTGTTCTCGTGCTTGATGTTGCTGGCGTTCTGCTATTAAACGCTCTTCTCTTGCTTCATCTTGCATGCGTTGGTGGATAGAAGCAGGCTGATGCGCTACATTTTGTTGGCGTTGCGCTTCATTCAATGCTTCTTGCGTACGTTGTGCTTCATCTCTTGCAGCTTGTAAACGTGCTTCTTCTTGTAAGCGTTGTTCGCGCTGTATTGCTGCACGAGCATTTGTTTCCATCTGTGCTAAATCTGGTGTATGAACCAGAATATCAAAATGAGTTTGGATTGAGAATAACTGATGAGCTTGAACAGTATAGTTACGATGAGTGAGCAGAAATATAATAGCGTCTCTGTTCTGTGCCGGTATTAACAGCATGTGTTGAATGTTCGCTTTCGAAAGAAGTGCTGCATTTAACGTTTCCATGGATAGAAGCACCGATAAAAATCGTTGTTTTTCTGGCATGGATGCAACCATCGTGAAATACATGTGATCATTTGCCTGATTAAAAAAACCGTTGTTTTTCAATTTTTCCAATAGTTCGCCTAGATGTATTTGTTCATCGACATTCAATGACGAAACTTTTCGAAAGTTTTCTAAAGCGACACCACGAGGTAGGGGATGGCTATTCATCGTTAATAATGCATCGGTGACTTTAGGTGGCAGATGATAAAGTTTACGGCGTTCAGCGATGCTTAAATCAAACATTTCTTTCGAGTTTTTCACAACGGGTGAATTTAAAAAGTCACGAAGGCCTTTGAAGAACCATCGTTGAAAAAACCATGTTGTTGTGCACGCGGCTTCAAAAATAGCGAGAGGATTGTTCGTGGTTAATGCATGTCGTAATGCTTGAGGAAGTAATATACGAGCAAGCCAAGGTAGACGTGCATAATATTGTCTTAATTTTTCTGTTTCTGTTTCGAGCATATTGTACGACATATGGGCTCCATGGGCTTTTTTGACTTAAAATAGTACTAAATATCTCTTATTTTGTCAATAAGATGAATGTATTTTTGAGCATTTTTCTTTTATCCAAGTTGACATGATCATGAAAACAGCATCACACTTTGACATGAGAGTTGACACTGGAGAAATGCAATGATCATACGGCATGCTTTACCAGAGGATGCGCCGAAATTAGTGCCACTTTTGGCGCAAATGGGCGATGTTTATCAACGAACATCTGATGAGCTTTACAATCGAATTATGGCATTTAACCGAGAGCGACAACAATTGTTGGTGGCCGAGGAGATTGGAAAAATTATTGGTGTGATTGCTTTTGGCTGTTACGAGCAATTTCGATTGCAAGGATGTTGCTGTCATATTGACACGTTAGTGATTGACGATACATATCGTGGAAAAGGTGTGGGGAAAGCGTTGCTTCTTAAAGCTGAAGCATATGCAAATGAACAAGGCGCGACTGAGATTGAATTAACAACTGCTAATTTTCGTAGAAAAACAGGAACGCATGATTTTTATAAAGCGCAAGGGTATGACGATCATATCGAAATAGATTGTTCATATTTTGTGAAAAAAGGCCAAGGATGTTGATTTATAAAAAAATCTAGCTTTTGTGCAAAATTAGTCTAATATAAACAATGTGGTAATTGCTTAGGTACGTTATTCTGAGCGTAGCAAAAGGTCTCAAGCTGATTTACCTTTGCTTGGTTTAGGAGATCATTTACTGTATTCAGAATGACGTCGGATCAGTTCAGTTCGGTAGCTTTTTCATGATAAGTTCAAGGAGGATGGCATGAAGGACGTAAAAGATGAAAAAAAATGTAAAATAACGGGCATGTGTTTGCCACGTTGTTCGGCTGTCGTTGGCGGTATTTTTATTATTTTGGCAACTGTTCTGACGTTATTAACTGTCAATAGTTTTGGTATATTGGGCATGTTTTTAGTTGGTATTTTATTGTGCCGTCATAAGTTTGGATGTGGATGCTCATGTCACTCGTCATGTGGTTGTGCATGTCATACTGGTTCATGTCATTCCTCATCGTGTGATGAAGGGACTGACGACATGGATGAGCCTCCTGCAAAGACAACAAAGAAAACAACGAAAAAAGAAAGCTAATTGAAGAGGTTAGCATGAAAAAAAGGGCTTTGGCTTTTTTGTGTTTGTCATGGTCCTTGGGGGCTTTTGCGAAGGAACATCGTGAGATTGTTGTTGACGCAAAAGCACCTACCTTTGAGGTAGCTCTACGCGCAAACCCAACAACAGGCTATCAATGGCGTATTGTTTCTTACGATAAAGCTTATTTCAATTACCTTGAAAGTCACTATGTTTCTCCTTTAAATCATCGTATTGGCGCGGCTGGGAAAATGATTTTTGTGTTTTCTCCTAAAAAAGGGAAGACAAAACTTTCCTGCACAACCATGACATTTCGATATGCTCGTGCATGGGAGTCCGATACAAGCACATCACAAGATGTGACGATTATGTTTAAAGTGAAAAAAAACCATTGATCATTTTAAAGCTTAGTCGCATCATACACCGCTTATTTATAAGGATACGTTAATTTGATGGCTCTTGTTTTATTTTTTGTTGCGTTGTCATCTTGTATGCTGACGGCACTCTTGCGTCGTTATGCGTTACTTAATAATGTGATGGATGTTCCCAATCACCGCAGTGCTCATTCAACACCAACACCTCGCGGCGGTGGCGTTGCTTTTGTTATTTCTGTTCTTATCAGTGTTCCTTGTTTGCAGTGGTTTGGATTTTTAACGCCTAATGGTAGTACGGCATTGATGAGTGCGGGCGTTTTCGTCGCAGCCCTTGGCTTTTTTGATGATCATGGTCATATCAATGTTATTTGGCGACTATTAGGGCATGGCTTGGCTGCAATTCTTGCATTGTATTGGATGAATGGTTTTCCTTCCATCGCTATATTTTCTTGGGTTTTACCCATGGGGTTAGTAGCAAATGTTATTGGATTTTTTTATCTTGTTTGGTTCATTAATCTTTATAATTTTATGGATGGCATTGATGGTTTAGCGGCAACAGAGGCTGTTTGTGTGTGTGTTGGTGCGGCTTTACTGTATTGGATTTATGGTGATCATGGCTTAATGGTTTTACCACTTGTGTTAGCGGCAAGTGTGATGGGTTTTCTTTATTGGAATTGGCCTCCTGCGCGTATTTTTATGGGAGATGCTGGTAGTGGTTTTTTAGGATTTATTCTTGCTGTTTTATCTTTGCAAGCAGCTCATATGTACGAACAATTTTTCTGGAGTTGGTTGATTTTGCTTGGTGTTTTTGTCGTGGATGCGACGTTGACACTGTTGCGGCGTGCATTTAACCTAGAAAAAATATATGAAGCACACACAACGCATGCTTATCAACATGCATCACGTCGTTTAAAATCACATCTTTCTGTGACAATGACGATTTTAGTGGTGAATGTGGTATGGTTATGGCCATTGGCGTGCTTTGTGGGTTTAAAAAAATTAGATGGTTTAATGGGATTATTAATCGCCTACACGCCTTTAATCATACTTGCCATAGTTTGTCGAGCAGGGAAGAAAAGTCACTAGATCTGTTTTTTTGTTAACCAATTAAAGCGCTTAAGGTTACCTTAAGAAAGTTATTGTACAATAACGTCCAAGAATTTATTTGTTCCGGTTTACTTCTAGAAGAAAGCATGGCATGGCATTTATTCGATGTGATGGCATGTAGCATGGAAAAGTGACTGAATTATTAGGGAGATTAATCATGTTAATTTTAACTCGACGTATAGGTGAAGCGCTAATTATTGGCGATGATGTTAATATCACCGTATTAGGTGTCAAGGGAAACCAAGTTCGACTTGGCATTAATGCACCTAAAGATGTTGCGGTTCATCGTGAAGAAATCTATTTACGTATCCAACAAGAAAAACAAAGCGATGATGTTGGCGAAGATGCGTTGGACGAAGAAACTGTTTAATATAAGTATTATGACAGTGAAAAAGCCATCTATGGATGGCTTTTTTGTTTTTAGACTTATTTATACTCAAGCAACGATGCTTCTCCAGAAGAAATATAATGCATTTTACCTGAGTTATCCAAAAGACAAAGCTCACCTTTTGATGTAATGCCTTGCGCGCATCCTTGTTGCACATGTTGATGTTGTAAAATTTGAACCATCTTACCATGTAAAAAATCAACTGATTGCCAACGAGTGAGAAATGCGGATAAATTCTGTTGTTGAAACAAAGATAAATGATGATGTAACTGATGAATTAAATGCGCCACAAGGATGTTTCTGTCCCAGGTTTGGCCACTGATTTGGCACAGAGATGTCCAAGGTTTGACTGTATTAATCGAGGAGTCTTGTGTTGAGTTGACATTAAGACCAATACCAATGATGACATCAGATGCTTGATTGGTTTCAATTAAAATACCTGCTAATTTTTTGTGATGCCATAAAAGATCATTTGGCCATTTGATTTGTACATCAGATGCTAGATGAAAAGAATCTAATGCAGATAACACTGCTAAACCGACAAGTAAGCTTAATCCAAATAACTCAGAAAGTGGTTTTTTTAGCCGCCATTGACTTGAAAAATAAATATTTTCACCAAATGGTGAATGCCAGTGCCGACCAAAGCGGCCTTGTCCTGCGGTTTGTGTTTCAGCGATACAACAGGCTAGTAGATGTTGAGAATTCGAAGCAGCGTTTACGTTCCGTGGCGTGTCAACGCGAGCTGTAGGCATGTTATTGTGCAGCGCTGTTTTTAAATAACGATTCGTGGAGTCTACTGTTTCTAAGACATGTAGTACAGGCTGTATCCCTGGTGACAAGGCGAATAGATTTTCTTGAATGATGGTTTGATTCAATTGTGATGTGGTCATTTATAAGGCGATATAGCGTATGTTTTGAATGTCAGGATGATAACATAGTGCAGCACAGCACGAGAGGGTCGGCAAAAAAGACATCATTTGCCAAGAGGTTGATGCGATTGGGTCAATAAAATGATAGCGTTCTGGTGGGAGAATAGGCATCGTAATGTTGGTGGTTGGGTAAGACAAGCCTAACCCTGTTGCCTTAATAAACGCTTCTTTTTGTGACCAAATATGAAAAAAACCTAAGGGTTGCAAGGCTGTCCGAAGCTGTGCTAATGCTTCATTCTCATGCGAAGAAAAAAGATGTTTGCCTATGCCTTCGTAAGGTCTTGCTGAAAAAAGTTCAAGATCAACACCTAACGCATGGTTACAGCCCACAGCAAGCAATGCTAATTCACCTGAGTGACTGATGTTAAATTCAATTGGGCTATTTTTAACGTAAGGTTTTCCTTGTTGTTGATAATCAAACTGTAGCTTTTCAGCAGGCTCTTGAAGATACATGCTTAAGATTTGTCTTAATGTTGCACGTGCGACAGAAAAGCGTCGTTGATGTCGCTCAAAATAATAACGTTTGGCACGAACACGCTCATCTTCAGAAAGAAGCATGGTCTCTGATGCAGTTAAGTTACGCGTCAAAGAAAACTGCCATATATCAATTTGATGGGGTGTCAAATCAATATTTTGGGGAGATTTTTTTAAAAAAGATGTGTATATATTCACCGAATACCGTGGAACTTAAGAAAAAAGGATTTAAAATTCATACGAACAACGTTATTATATATCTCATTTATCAACGAGTCATTTAATGAGTCGACAATTTTTAAGTTTTGAACAGCCCATTGAAGAGTTAAATCAAAAAATTCAAGCGCTTCGGATGGTAGATGGCGATAACACGGTCAATCTTAATGAAGAAATTGCCCGTCTTGAAGCAAAAAGCAAAGAATTAACGGCGCATATTTTTTCTAAGCTTGATCCTTGGCAAGTGGCACAAATGGCGCGTCACCCATTGCGTCCACAAACGACTGATTACATCGAACATTTGTTTAGTGATTTTCAAGAATTGCATGGTGATCGTCATTATGCTGCTGCTCCCGCGATTATTGGCGGCTTAGCACGATTTGAAGGTATGCCGGTGATGATCCTGGGTCATCAAAAAGGTAAGCGTACGAAAGAGAAAGTTTATCGTAATTTTGGGATGGCACGACCTGAAGAGTATCGTAAAGCATTGCGATTAATGAAAATGGCGGAAAAATTTCAATTGCCGTTAATTACATTCATTGACACCGCTGGTGCGTATCCTGGCATAGGCGCTGAAGAACGTAATCAATCTGAAGCGATTGCACGTAATTTATTTGAAATGTCGGCATTAAAAACGCCTATTATTTGCATCGTGACGGGCGAAGCTGGTTCGGGTGGCGCTTTGGCTATTGGTGTTGGTGATCGTGTTATCATGTTGCAATACTCGATTTATTCTGTAATTTCACCAGAGGGGTGCGCTTCTATTTTGTGGAAAGACGCATCTAAAGCAAGTGATGCTGCTCGGGCGATGGGAATTACGGCAGAAAAAGTATTTGAGCACAAGTTGGTTGATAAGGTCGTTGATGAGCCATTAGGTGGCGCACATCGAGATGTTTTATCGATGTGCCATCGATTAAAGTCTGTGATTACTGATGAATTGGCAACGTTGCAAGCGTTATCAACCGAAACGCTATTGGCAAAGCGATACGATAAATTTTTAAGCATGGGCGCGCTTTCATAGAGAGGGTTTGGGTGCTTGACGAACAGTGGGTTGAACGCCTTTGTCACTTTAATTATCTTGTGGTTGGTTTTAGTGGCGGTTTGGATTCAACCGTTCTATTGCACATGCTTGCATCGCATCATGTATTGGCGAAAAAAGTCCGTGCAGTTCATGTTCATCATGGCCTAAGTCCGCATGCAACATATTGGCAGACGTGTTGTCGTGATTTCTGTAGAACTCATAATCTTGAATTTATCACACATCATATCATGCTTGCATCACAGGCTAATCTTGAAGAAGAAGCAAGAAATGCACGTCTTAACGTATTTTCATCTGTTTTACAACACGGTGATTGTTTGTTGTTAGCGCACCATCAAGATGATCAGCTGGAGACAATTTTGTTGCAACTCTGCCGTGGAACAGGTCTTGATGGTTTCACTGGCATGGCAGCGTACAGGCCTTTTTTAAATCATACGCTTGCAAGGCCTTTGCTATCTTATTCTCGTCATGAGTTAAAAGCCTATGCGATGCGTCATGGTTTAACTTGGGTTGAAGATGAGAGCAACGAAAATGTCATGTTTTCACGTAACTATCTGCGCCAACAAGTCATACCGCTATTAAAAAAGAAGTGGCCAAATTTGGAAGCCATTGTCAGTCGAAATGCCTTGAATCTTCAACATGCACAAATGAACTTAGAAGAACTCGCCATACTTGATTGTCCGGCATTAACGAATCCTTCTAGCATGCTGTTATTTTCTTCACTCATGCATCTTCCGTCGCATCGATTAGATAATGTGTTACGTGTTTGGTTAAATAAACAGCACATAAAGTTACCATCGACCAAAACATTTGAGCGCTTGCGACAAGAATTAATTTTTGCGAAGCAAGATGCGACACCATGTGTTCAATGGGGAAATATCAGCATAAGACGCTATCGAGATGCATTGTATGTGTCATCGAAAAAGCAACCTTCAACTTGCGCGCCATTTGAGTGGTCGTGTTTTCCTCATCCAATAAAAGCATCTGATACGAGCTCTTTTATCGCAATATCGTCAACGCATGGAATTTTAATTCCTGTCAGTAGCCGAGTCGAGGTAAGATTTCGAGTTGGTGGTGAGACATTGGTTTTACATGGTAAAACACGAATGCTTAAAAAACTATTTCAAACATGGGGAGTTCCGCCATGGCTTCGCGATACTATCCCCCTTATCTATGTGAATGATAAACTTGTTGCGGTTTTAGATTTTTTTGCGTGCTCTTCTAGTGATACGGATGATGGCA
>JAGVJT010000068.1 GCA_020050955.1 Legionellales bacterium
CAAAGAATGCGTTGGTTCCTCATATTTCAGAAGAAACATTGATGTATCATTATGAAAAACATCATAATACGTATGTTGTTAATTTGAATAAACTCATTGCAGACACAGCATTTTCTTCTATGTCGTTAGAAGACATTGTGAAAAAATCATCAGGCGGTATGTTTAATAATGCAGCTCAAGTTTGGAATCATACTTTTTATTGGCATTGTTTGAGCCCTCAAGGTGGTGGTGAGCCTCATGGTCCATTAGCTGATGCCATTAAAAAAACCTTTGGCTCGTTTGATGCATTCAAAGAACAATTTACTCAATTAGCATTAACAACGTTTGGTTCAGGATGGGCGTGGCTTGTTCAAGACGAGCATAAACAACTTAAATTAGTGAGCACAAGCAATGCTGCAACACCATTGACCACGACAGATTCTGCGTTGTTGACGTGTGATGTTTGGGAGCATGCGTACTATATTGATTATCGTAATGCTCGAGCAGATTATGTTAAAGCATTTTGGAACTTAGTGAATTGGGATTTTGTTAGTCGTCATTTTGTAGCATAAGTGATGGTGTGAAGGAGCTTGTATGGCATTGATTACAACTTATAATCCTCTTCCTGTGACCTTTTCTCACGGCGAAGGTGTGTGGCTTTATGATTAAGCGGGGCATGCTTATTTGGATGGTTTGAGCGGGATTGGTGTGTGTAATCTTGGTCATGCGCACCCTGATGTGACGAAAACTATTCAGCAACAAGCTTCGCAGTTGTTGCATACATCCAATACGTTCCGTATTCGTGCTCAAGAAGAACTTGCTGCGACATTGACCGCCATGGCCAGAATGGAGCAAGTTTTTTTCTGTAACTCAGGTGCTGAAGCTAACGAAACAGCAATTAAATTAGCGCGTCTTTTTGGGCATAAAAAATCGATTGAAACGCCTTCGATTATCGTGATGAGTGGGGCATTTCATGGACGTACGTTGGCGACATTAAGTGCATCAGGTGGGCGAAAGGTGCAAGCAGGCTTCGAACCACTTGTGCCAGGCTTTATTCGTGCACCATTCAATGATATTGATGCGATTCATACCATTGCTGCGAATCGGGACGATGTGGTTGCTGTCATGCTTGAACCTATTCAAGGTGAGGGCGGAGTTTTTGTTGCTGATGAAACTTACTTACGTGCATTGGCCGCGTTATGCGATGCCAATGATTGGTTACTTATCATGGATGAAGTTCAAACAGGCAATGGTCGGACGGGAAGCTTGTTTGCAAGTACTGGATTAGGTATTCAGCCTGATGTGTTGACCACGGCCAAAGGATTGGCAAATGGCATGCCGATTGGTGCATGTTTAATGAATAAGAAAGCTTGTGATTTGTTTAAACCAGGAAGTCATGGTTCGACGTTTGGTGGAAATGCGCTAGCTTGTGCAACTGCGTTGACTGTACTGAATGTGATTGAGCGAGATCATATCTGTGAGCATGCTGCACGTATGGGTGTTCGATTGAAAGATAAACTTATCAGTGAACTTGGTGAGCATCCCAATGTTAAAAGTATTCGAGGAAAGGGATTAATGATTGGCATTGAGCTTGATCGCCCAGCGCTTGATATGCGATTAATTGGCTTAGAAAATCGTGTATTATTTAGCGTGACCTCAGAGACGGTTGTTCGGTTATTACCGCCTTTAATCATCCAACAAGCAGAGCTTGACGAGCTTGTGGTGCGATTAGTGAAAACTATCCATACTTTTTTTTCATAAAGTCAGCCCCTATTGTTTTATGTTAGCAAAAATGTTTTTATGATGGATTGGTGTGCGTCTATGGAAAAGGAGCTTCAATGTTTAAGTATAGGATTGTTTTGATGGGGGTGTTGAGTAGTGCACAGGCAGTCTATGCGTCAACATTTGTGAGTACGTTAAGCGTTGGGCCTGTTTGGGAAAATGCAGGTCAAACACAAAATCTCACACTTTCTCCCGATATTGTTAAAACTTACACTGCTAATCAAAACACAAGTGTGCTTGCAGATGCCGAGTTATTTTTAGGGTTGCAGCGTGATTTTGAGTTGTATCATATACAAAGTCAATTTGGACTTTTGGCGACCACCGCGAGTACGGCGAGTTTTTCTGGCGATATATGGGATAATGCAGAACCAATTTTTAATAACTATGTTTATAACTACGCGCTGCAGCATACGTCTATTGGCATTCAGGGTAAACTCATTAAAGAATCCTCGTGGTTTGCTATCAAACCTTACCTAACAGGTAGCATTGGTGCAAGTTTTAACTATGCTCATGGTTATACATCTTTTTCTCGTGATTATCAGGCGGTTGTTGCTCCAAATTTTAGTTCAAAAATGGTCACTGCATTTACCTATTCGTTGGGGGCAGGTGTTCAGCGTGCGTTAAATAAGCATGTTGAAATAGGCGTGGGCTATGCTTTTTCTGACTGGGGGAAAAGTCAATTAGGTTACATGCCAGGCCAAACACTAAACCATGGTATTACGATGGATCATGTTTATACGAATGGGCTTTTGGTTAATTTCACTTACTTAGCATAAAGGATGCATGATGAGGAATCTCAATGTAATCGCAAGTAGCGTTTGTGTTTTATTTTGCCACTCGGTGTTTGCTTTGCCTATGATTTCAATAGGGAGTAATGGTCCAAAAACAATCTATATTGACCCCAATAGCTCACGTGCGCCGTCAATTAAATATAATATTAAAAATAATGCGAATCGTCCTTTTACCATTAAATTAGAAGGTCTTTTTAAAGGACTTTCTCCAGCGCATTCTTTGACAGAGAACAGTTGTTTTAATGGTGAGGATGGCTCATTTACATTACAAGCGGGTGTTACTTGTAAAGCTAATATTCGTATTGACCCAAAGACTCTTCGTGACAAGTATCAATTTCATCATGGTGATACCTCGTCACTCTATTATGGCTCCAATACGAGCACGCTTCCTGTGAGTATCTCGGCTTGTGTCAATGGAAATGCAAGTGCTTGTAGTCTTCCTCCTTCCTCTGATACGCTGACACTTGTCGCTTCAAGTTTTGGCTCAAGTGTTAGTCAATTAGCGTTGTCTGTCCGTAATACCGCTCTTAATGCAGCGCTTACTGGAAACGCTAGAACAATAACGATTACAAATAATACGAATGCGACGATTAATAATGTGACTTACTCTATTTCGCCAGCATTGCCAAGTGGAACAAATGTGAGCTCGACTTGTACGAATTTAGCCCCACATGCGCATTGCGCATTAACGATTACACCAGGGGCTTCACCTAGTGTACCCAGTAGTGCAGATGATCCTAGCTCTATCTTCAGTATGATTACTATTTTAGGGGACAATGCGACGCCATTGAATCTCGAGGCAACAGTGTTAGGATATGGCTCACAATATCAGTCTGGTTATGTGTTTTCCATTGATGATACGACGCCGACGAATCAAAGTGTAAGTGGTACGGTGCTTGCTCTTCAAAATCAAGCGCCACTGTTTCCTTTAGGGATTATTTGGGCGTCGAATGGAAATTATACGTGCAAAGCATCAAGTAATAATGCTTATGTCCCTTGTACCAATTATGATGTTATTCCAGGCATAAATGAATTATCGTTCACACCGACAGATGCTTGTAATGGAAGTACCGATGGTGCTTGTAATACCCAAGTGATTGTCAATTACTTAAACACATATAATCTTACAAACCCAGGTACACCTGTTAACCCTTCAAAATATGCAGCAGGCTTATGCACGGCGACAATAGGTGGCTATAAGGATTGGTACCTGCCTGCGATTTGTGAAATGGGCTATTTTGTATCGCCTAACCTCAATATTACGAATAACTGTGGCTCGGAAAATGCACCATTATTGCAAAATATTGCGTCTAACTTGACGACACAATTGGCAACCATGCAGGGTCCATTCTGGAGCTCCACGGAATATTCTGGTGCTGATGAAACCTCTAATAATGCATGGGATGAGTACTTTACTTCAAATACTCAAAATCATGATGGGAAAGAGGATGCCGTTGGTGTGCGATGTGTTCGAAAGCTTACCCAGCCTAACTAATAGAGAGTCTTAATGCCGTCGATAAATCGCGGCATTAAGACAGTAGAGTTAATTGCTCACTGATGTGGAAATTTTATAGTAACTCCCAAGTGAGTTATTTTTTATGTGTACTCAATTGAATAAATCTATTCAATGAACAGCGTGTATTCTTA
>JAGVJT010000106.1 GCA_020050955.1 Legionellales bacterium
GGCAAAAAGTGATTTAACTTTAGGCAAAAAACAAATAAAAATAACAAGAGAGATATTTTTAAAACAATCTTATTGCTAACTGAAGAATGCCATGCACCACTACCAACATGTAAACGCATGCAGGCAGTGATAACACAAAACTATCATTGACTGTAGTACAATTCAAACTCTGCAGGATGAACTAAACTACGAACATAAGCAATGTCCTGCTCACGTAATGCGATATAACTTTTAATAAAGTCTTTACTAAACACATCACCTTGCAATAAAAACTCATGATCGCGATATAAATGTTCAACCGCTTGCTCTAATGAGCCTGCCACTGTTGGTACATCCATTAACTCTTCGGGTGGAAGATCATATAAATCTTTATCAATGGCTTGTCCTGGATGAATTTTCTTTTGAATACCATCCAAGCCTGCCATCATCATCGCTGTAAACGCCAAATAAGGATTCGCCATAGGATCTGGAAATCGAACTTCAATGCGACGCGCCTTAGGATTGCTTACATGAGGAATTCGAATCGACGCAGAACGATTTCTTGCAGAATAAGCAAGCAATACCGGAGCCTCAAATCCTGGAACAAGCCGTTTATAGCTATTAGTTGAAGGATTTGTTAACGCATTTAAAGCGCGTGCGTGTTTGATAATTCCACCAATGTAATAAAGTGCTGTTTCAGACAATCCTGCATATTGATCTCCAGCAAAGAGATTCACACCATCTTTGACCAACGATTGATGACAATGCATACCGCTACCATTATCACCCACCAACGGTTTCGGCATAAACGTCGCCGTTTTACCATGGTTATGCGCAACATTATGCACCACATATTTTAGGATTTGTAACTCATCTGCTTTTTTTGTCAGCGTGTTAAATCGTGTGGCGACTTCACATTGATTGGCCGTTGCTACCTCATGGTGATGTGCTTCAACAACAATTCCCAATGCTTCAAGTGTTTCAGAAATCGCAGAGCGAATGTCTTGCGATGAATCCACCGGAGGCACAGGAAAATAACCACCTTTTATACCTGGACGATGCCCGATGTTTCCACCCTCCATCACCTTGCCAGAATTCCATTGAGCTTCATCGGAGTCAATTTTATAAAACGAACCATTGATGCTTGTTTCCCAACGTACATCATCAAAAAGAAAAAACTCAGGCTCAGGTCCAAAGAGTGCTTGATCAGCTATGCCTGTTGATTGTAAGTACGCTTCTGCACGCTGCGCAAGAGAGCGTGGATCACGGTCATAACCTAACATGGTTTGTGGATCAACGATGTTACAACGCACAAACAACGTGCTATCTTGATAAAATGGATCAGGTAAAACTGTGTCTAAATCAGGCATGAGTGCTAAATCAGACTGATGTATTTTCTGCCATCCTTTAAATGACGAACCATCAATCATTTTTCCATTTTCTGCGAAATCATCATCGATGGATGAAATAGGTACCGTGATATGTTGTTCTTTTCCTAACGTATCCGTAAATCGTAAATCAATAAAACGGGCTTCGTGTTGTTCAATTGCTGCACGTAGCTTACTCATGCTCATCATCTACCTCCTTGAATTCAACCGGCTTAAGTGTATCGTAATGACATCTAAAACCCAATAGATTAGACTCATCTGAAGCACACTTAGATTCATCATCATGAGCGGTTATCAATATCAAGCACTAAAAACATCCGGACAATCCTGTAAAGGCGTTATCGAGGCAGACTCAGAACGCCATGCTAGACAATTATTACGAGAGCAAGGACTGATTCCAACACAACTGCATGCGTTAAAAAAACATGCGTATAAAAAGCGAAAACACCGCGTATCGTCACAAGACCTATCGCTTCTAACACGCCAATTAGCAACACTATTAGCGGCTGGTATTCCATTAGAAGAGGCATTGCGTGGCGTAAGTGAGCAATCCACAAAATTACCTGTCCGCGAGCTTATTTTTAGTGTGCGCGCTAAAGTTTTAGAAGGCTATGGACTTGCACAAGCGATGGATGACGAACCACATGCATTTCCTGAGCTTTATCGAGCAACCATCGCCGCTGGAGAACAAACTGGCCGATTAGACATGGTGTTAGAAAAGCTCGCAGATTACACCGAATATCAACAGCAAACACGTCAAAAAATTCAACAAGCCATGATTTATCCATTGTTAATGGTCATTATATCCGTTTCTATCATCAGTTTTTTGCTTGCTTTTGTTGTGCCCAAAATTATTGAAGTTTTTAGTAGCAGTGGCCAAGCATTACCGCCCATGACACATGTACTTATTTTACTTAGTTCAGGTATTCACTCCTATGGATTATACCTCTTAGGACTTAGCATCATAAGTGTCATAGGCATAAGGCGAAGTTTAAAAAATTCTCGTATTCGCACAAAATGGCACACATGGCTCTTAAATATCCCAGGAGCACGCTTTTTCATTATTGCCATAAACATCGCACGCTATACCCATACGTTTTCTATTTTGTTTGCTGCAGGTGTCAGCGTACTTGAAACCATGCGTGTTTCCGCAAGTCTTCTCACGAATGTTATTTTACGTGAAGCATTTGACACCGCTGCTGTGCGCGTAAAAGAAGGAACCTCCATCAGTCAAGCGCTTCAAGACACCCACTTTATCAGCCCCATGGCCATTCATTTGATTGGTAGCGGAGAAAAAAGCGGACAACTTGCTCCCATGATGGAACGAGCAGCGTTGCATCTTGATCAAGAAGTGCGTCGCCTCATTGACACCGCTATGACGCTGCTGGAGCCTCTGGTAATTATTTTCATGGGTGGTGTCATTTTATTCATTGTTTTAGCGACGTTACTGCCTATTTTTTCAATGGAGCAATTAGTCGCATAAATTAAGATAACCGATTGAAAATTAAATAAACCATACTATGGTGCTCATACTATTCCCTCAGGTAGAATGAATCACTGTCGTACATCTGGAGATTAGTTATGAATCAGCAACGCGGCTTTTCCTTGATTGAGATCATGGTTGTAGTCGTCATATTAGGTATTCTTGCGGCGCTTGTTGTCCCCAAGATCATTAGCAGGCCTGACGATGCGCGTATAGTCAAAGCTAAACAAGACGTACTTGCCATTCAAAATGCACTTGATCTCTATCGTTTAGACAATGGCGTTTATCCAAGCACAGATCAAGGAATTATGGCACTGGTTCAAAAACCAACAACAAATCCAGTACCTCGTGACTGGCGTTCGTATTTAAAATCATTACCAAAAGATCCATGGAATCGTGATTACATGTACTTAAATCCGGGTCAACATGGTGAAATTGATGTCTTTACTTACGGCGCAGACGGTCAACCAGGCGGCCA
>JAGVJT010000207.1 GCA_020050955.1 Legionellales bacterium
ATGCGCAAGTAGTAGCTCACCATAATAAGGGATCATGAGTGCTTGTTGGCGAAACGTTGTGACAATTTTGTGTTTATTTGTTTCAGGGATAACGACTGGCGACATGACTGTGACTGCAAATACATCGGTAGACATATTAGTATCTAGAAAGGGACATGCGACAAAACCATCATTAGACAGTATATAGATGTCCAAATCAATTTTGGCTGTTGGTATGGGAAATTGATTAAGTAATGGATTGAGATGGGCGTCTGCCAACATGTGCTTTAACGCGGGCGTCTTCGCTAATAAGTAAGGTGTGTGGCCTTGTTTATCGACGGGATTTGTCGGATGTCCTTGTTCAAGGAGTTTTTGACAAAGTTTGTCATGTCCGTGTTTTGCAGCAAGATGCAGTAAACTTTGTTGCATTGATGTGGTTTTGGCGTTTATCAATGATGAATCACTCTCCAATAACGACAAAACATCTTGGATGTTGTTTGATGCAGCTGCATTTAAAATTTCTAAGCGAGTGTCGCGACGTAGTTCAAACTTAGCTTCCATGGTTTCCCCCTAAAATTTGACAAACATTATATCATTTTGATCTTAAATTATTCAAGTTAATTCGATAATATGGATGCCTCTTGCTACACTTAACGATAAATAAAGACGTATTATCATCTTCGATGGAGTCTGTCATGTGTCGATTAGTGGCTTATGTAGGTAAAGAAGTGTTGCTTGAAGATGTTTTAGTGAAGCCTATGAATTCTTTGGTTTCACAGAGCTTGCAAGCGCGTGAATCGAGCGTGCCGACCAATGGTGATGGATTTGGTCTTGGTTGGTATGTCCCTTCAATTAGTCAAGAGCCGGCATTATTTACATCCATCTCACCGGCGTGGAGCGATCGGAATTTACTTCATTTGACGGCAAAAATAAAATCGTCCATGTTTTTTGCGCATGTGCGTGCGGCGAGCGCTGGGGGCGTGACGCATTATAATTGTCATCCGTTTGTTTATGAGAAATGGATGCTCATGCACAACGGGGGGATTTCGAATTTTATACAAGTGAAACGTCATTTACGACGTCTTTTAGATGATGATATCTACAATTGGATTAAAGGTGATACCGATTCTGAACATTTATTTGCCTTATTTTTGCAATTGGCCAAGGGACGTGATTTAACGCAGTTATCGGTGGTGGCAGATGTACTTTCGGAAACACTTTATGAAATCATGGCATTGGTTCGTTCTTTTAATCCCGATGGTGTGTCATATTTTAATGTTTGTTTAACCGATGGAAGTCGGTTGCTTGCAAGTCGCTATTGTAATGATCGTAGTATTGAACCTGAAACCATGCATTACACTATGGGCAGTCAGCTTATCATGCGAGAGCATGATAAAGAGTTAGATCCTATGATGAAACGTCAAGGACATCGTCATTGCGTGTTAGTGTCGTCTGAAAAATTAAATAATGTTGATTCTGAGTGGCTTAGCGTTCCTGCTAATCATTTACTCATTGTTGATAGTAATCTTGATGTGTCCTTACGTGCATTATCGTAAGTCCTGCTCGTGCTCGCCATGTTTCATGTCATCAATAAATGTCATGAGCGTATAGCAAAGTTCTTGTGTTCCTTCACGAGTCAGCGCAGAAATGCAGAACATGGGGCCTGTCCAGGCTAACTCATCAATAAATCGTTGTTTGAGCGCATCTCTCGCGTGATCATCCGGTAAACAGTCCATTTTGTTTAAGATAAGCCAGCGTGGTTTATTTAACAGTTCAGGATCAAACGCGCCAAGTTCATCTAAAATAATTTTGGCAGACGCAACGGGGCAGCTTTCATCCAATGGTGCTGCATCAATGACATGCAATAAGATACACGTGCGCGATAGGTGTTTTAAAAAGCGATGACCGAGACCCGCACCAGTAGAGGCACCCTCAATAAGTCCAGGAATATCAGCAATCACAAAGCTTTTATAAGCCTCTACGCGCACAACACCGAGTGCTGGGTGCAACGTTGTGAAAGGGTAATCGGCCACTTTGGGTTTAGCGCTGGAGACAGAACGTACCAGTGTCGATTTACCTGCATTGGGTAATCCGAGCAATCCCACATCAGCTAAAACACGTAACTCAAGGCGTAAATGACGTGCATCGCCTAATGAGCCTTGGCTTGTTTGCCGTGGAGCACGATTGACACTACTTTTATAACGTGTATTTCCGAGGCCATGAAATCCGCCTTGTGCGACGAGTAATCGCATACCTGCATGACTGATGTCACCTAATTGTTCACCTGTGTCAATGTCATAAACAAGCGTTCCGACAGGAACAGGGATGACTAAATCAATCCCACTTTTTCCGGTGCAGTTTCCTCCCATGCCTGATTGGCCATTTTCAGCTTTATATTTCCGCTGAAAACGAAAGTCGACAAGTGTGTTGAGTTCAGGATCTGCTTCTAAAAAAATACAACCGCCATCGCCACCATCACCACCATCAGGACCACCACGAGGGATAAATTTTTCACGACGAAAACTTAAACAGCCGTGGCCGCCGTTTCCAGCTTCTACTTTGATAATGGCTTC
>JAGVJT010000233.1 GCA_020050955.1 Legionellales bacterium
ATCGCAATCGTATGAAAGAATCATGAAAGGATTTGTACGACAAAGGCTTACACTCGCACACAATTAACGCTATGATGTCGCACGAAGAAAACGGCCATTTTAACTCGATTTTATGTTAACGATTTTTACACATCACATACAACGTACCAAAGAAAATATCCGGCATTTTTTAATGCAACTAAGACACTTTATTCATCACCACCCACGTTTAAGACGGCTTGGAATTACATGCTTAACACGCCTCCCGTCTTTTAATCAACGACTCATGTGCATCACGAAAAAACAACCCAAACTGTCTGTCATACCAACCTGTGTAGATGATTTAAATCATGAGGCGCAACGGTTGTATCAAAAATTTAAACAAACCACACCATAGCTACCGAGAAAACGCATGAAGATTGTGATTGATTTACAAGGCGCACAAAGTGAAAGTAGATTACGAGGCGTTGGTCGTTATTCCTTATCGCTGGCATTAGCGCTTGCACGCCTTGCAAGCACACAGCATGACGTATGGCTTTTATTAAACAATACTAATCCCATCACGGTGTTTGATATTCAACATGCCTTTCAAAGCATTATTCCCAGCCATCACATTCGTATTTTTGATGTACCAACGCCTGTAGCCGCTATCGATGCCTCCAATGCATGGCGAAAACAAGCCGCAGAAAAAATTCGTGATTATTTTTTACAAGAATTAAACCCAGATGTTGTGCTCGTCTCGAGTCTTTTTGAAGGTTATGGTGATCAAACTGCCGTGAGTATTGGTGCATTTTCATCTTCGTTTCTTACCGCAGTCATCCTTTATGATCTCATCCCACTTTTGAATCAGCACGATTATCTGCCAACACCCACACTTCGTGATTATTACTTCAATAAAATTGACGCGTTAAAAAAAGCTGATTTATTTTTGGCAATCTCAGAAGCTTCACGCCAAGAAGCATTACAAGCACTCGCCCTTCCTGAAGAGCAAGTATGCACAATTTCCTCTGCTATCGACGAGACATTCCGTCCAATCACATTAACTGAAGCACAAGTCACGACGTTACGTCGTGACTACGGCATCACACGCGACATTCTCATGTACGCACCCGGAGGATTTGATGCTCGTAAAAATTTTGAGCATCTATTGCAAGCTTATGCATTACTAACACCTGCTATTCGTCAACACTATCAATTGGTGATTGTCAGCCATATTCCGACGGATAAACGCCTCTACTTAACACAATTAAGAAAGCAATCGAAGCTTTCAAAAGATGAATTAATCATCACAGGTTACGTTTCCAATGAAGCGCTCGTGCAACTTTACAATTTAGCCACGCTTTTTATCTTTCCTTCAACCCATGAAGGTTTTGGATTACCTGTCTTGGAAGCCATGGCATGCGGCACACCTGTCATTGGCTCTAATCGCACAAGTATTCCTGAAGTCATTGGGTTAAGTGATGCACTATTTGATCCGTTCTCGCCAGAAGATATCGCAAAGAAAATTACTCACGCATTAAATGACTCAACGTTTCTCGAAGCATTACGTGCGCATGCATTACAACAATCAACGCATTTTTCATGGGAAGCATGCGCTGAAAAAGCACTCGCGGGTTTAGAAAAACTTGTGCATGAAAAACGACCAACACTGAATCGTCAGCGAAAAACACATGATGAACTCATTGAAGCATTAAATGTTAGCTCACCACTCGCAACAGAGCATGATTTGATACAAACAGCAGCCTGCCTAACATACAATACACATCGCGCAACTGCACACTTTTTATTGGACGTCTCTGTGCTCGTACAGCGCGATGAAAAATCAGGCATTCAACGTGTTGTTAGAAGCCTGCTTCAAGAGCTTCTCACTCATCCTCCGCATGGTTATCATGTGTACCTTATTTATTTTGATGAACAACATCAACGTTATCGTTATGCCAATCATTTTACCGCTGCATTTACGCAACAAACACCGTCGTCTTCATTCGATGATGCAGTAGATTTTCGCCAAAACGATATTTATTTAGCACTGGACTTAACCGCTGCGCATACACCTATCGTGCATGATTATCACCTACATCTTCGTGCTCGCGGCATCCAATTGTATTTTATTGTTTATGATCTTTTATTTATTCAATGCCCCTCATGGTGGCCCAAAGGAACATCCACCGTTCTCAAAACATGGCTAGAAAGTATCACAGAAACCAGCACAGGACTTCTTTGTATCTCCAAAGCTGTCGCGGATGAAGTCGAACAATGGCTACAAAATCATCCACCGAAACGCCACCAGCCGCCCATTGTTTCATTTTTTCACTTAGGGGCCGATGTTGAAAATAGCGCACCGTCGAAAGGAGTTCCAGCAGATGCCTCGCATGTCTTGCAACAATTACAATCCAAACCAAGCTTTTTAATGGTCAGCACGATTGAGCCACGAAAAGGTCATGCGCAAACATTGTCGGCTTTTGAACTTCTTTGGGCAGAAGGACACGATATTAATCTCGTCATTGTTGGTAAAAAAGGCTGGCTGGTTGACGCATTAGTACAATGCATTCAAGATCATCCTCAACTGATGAAACATCTTTTTTGGCTAGAGCATGTCAGTGACGAATATTTAGAAAAAATTTATCAAGTCAGCACATGCCTTATTGCTGCCTCCGAAGGAGAAGGATTTGGCTTACCATTGATTGAGGCAGCAAAACACCAATGCCCGATTATCGCACGCAATCTTCCTGTTTTTCGTGAAATCATGGCACATCATGCGCATTATTTTGATGGTTTAGCGCCAGACGCACTGTCAAACGCCATAAAACACTGGTTAACCATTCCTAAAGCACAACTTCCTGATGTCACGCAGATCACATGGATAACGTGGAAGCAAAGCACAGAGCAATTGAAACACCAAATTTTTCCACCGATTGAATCATTAACTTCTCTGTCGTAAAAGGAGTCTTTATGCATATGCTCTTTGATTTTGATGGAACACTTGTAGAAAGTTTTCAATGCGTGATTGAAAAAACGATCATACTTGCAGATGAGTTTCATTTTCGTAAAATTCAACAACATGAAGTTGACGCCTTGCGTGATTTATCTTCCTTAGAGCTTGTCCGTTTTTTAGGCGTTCCTATGTATAAAATTCCCTCGCTTATCCACGCCATGCGTCGTCATCTTTATGCTGACATGCCTACACTATCGCCTGTGAATGGTATCCGTGAGACCTTAGAAACACTTCATCAGAAACATCATACTCTTGGTATACTCACCTCAAATTCCATCGAAAATATTGAACGTTGGCTTAAGCTTCATCACATGCATCACCTATTTAGCTTCATTCATACGGAATCACATGGTTTATCAAAACGACGACTGATTAAGAAAACACTGAAAAAATACAAAATATCGTCTGCCAAAACATGCTATATCGGTGATGAAACACGTGATATTGAGGCGGCTAAAAAAAATAATATCCCCGCTATTGCAGTAACATGGGGGTATAACTCAGAAAAAGCATTGCGAAACCACGCGCCTACGGCTATTGTCACAGCACCAGATGAACTTTTAAAATATTTAATAAAAA
>JAGVJT010000080.1 GCA_020050955.1 Legionellales bacterium
ATGAGATAATCCCAATAATTCAAGTATTTATTTTTTACAAATTGTATTTTTATTTTTTCATTTTTAACTGGGGAAATAGTTATTTGGTATATACTTAAATTATAAATAAACACCGGAGAGGCTTTATGGCAATCGATACCTCCTTGGCAAATCATTTATTAATTGCCATGCCTTCTTTAACTGATCCCAATTTTGAACGCAGCGTGATTTATGTTTGCGAACACAATGCGGGAGGAACAGTTGGATTAATCATCAATAGACCCTTAGAGTTTCCATTAAGTCTTGTTTTTGAGCAAATGAAAATTTCCCCCAGTAGTGAGGAGCAGAATTACCGTCCATTATTGTTTGGCGGGCCTATCCAGCCAGAACGGGGTTTTGTTATTCATCGTCCTATTGGGGGATGGCGATCAAGTTTAAGTTTGGGAAATGATGTGACGGTGACTACATCCAATGATATAATTCGCGCTATTGCCGCGAATACTGGTCCAAAAGATGTTTTGGTAACATTAGGTTTCACCGGTTGGACTGGTAATCAGCTTGAGCAAGAAGTGATGAACAATACTTGGCTTGTTTGTCCTTTTAAATCCGAATTGTTATACGAAGTACCTTTTATGCAACGTTGGGAATATGCAGGTTTGACAATTGGGGTTAAAATGACACAATTATCGTCTAATATTGGTCATGCTTAATTAAAAATTAATGTGAGCGATACATGCCAGATGGTATTTATCTAGGGTTTGATTTTGGTTATAAGCGCATTGGTGTAGCAGTAGGGCAAGCAATAACTTTAACTGCTCGACCTCTTATTACGATCGGAGCAAAGCAAGGCATTCCCAATTGGTCATTGATTGAAAAACTGATTTCTGAATGGCGTCCGCAAGCTTTAGTCGTTGGCATTCCAACCTGTATCGATGACAGTGAGTTATACACCACCACGGCAGCTAAAGATTTTGCCTGCCAATTGCATCAACAATTTTCTCTTCCTGTGCATTTAGTCGATGAACGTTTATCCACCGTAGAGGCGCGTGCCCAGTTGTTTGCTAAAGGCGGGTATCGTAAAATTAAAAAAACCGAAGTGGACAACATCGCTGCTTGTATTATTCTTGAGCAATGGTTGCATGAGGTGAAATAATATAGCATGACGCATTTCTTGGATATAACGCAGTTAACAGTGGATGATATAGAACGTTTGGTTGCCCGCGCCCGGTGGTTTAAACAGGCGACACATTACCCTATTTACTCACATGCGGCTTTAGCTAACTTATTTTATGAAAACAGTACGCGCACACGTGCAAGTTTCGAGTTAGCCGCGCAACATTTAGGATTGCGTGTTGTTCACATGGACATGATGCATTCTTCTGAAAGTAAGGGTGAGGATATTCACGATACCTTAAAAACCTTGGCATCGATGGGCATTAATGTCGCAAGTATTCGTCATTCAAAAGAACATTTGCCCGCACAAATGGCAGATACCGCACCAACATCGCTTCATATCATCAATGCGGGTGATGGCACGCATGCTCATCCGTCACAAGCAATGTTAGATTTGATGACAGTGATGGAAAAAAAATCAAATATTGCACATTTAAAAATAGCCATTGTGGGTGATTTGCGTCATTCACGTGTTGCCAATTCTTTACAACATGTCTGTGCTTTGTTTCAGGTCAATGAGTTGATGCTTGTCGGCCCAGAGCTATGGTTACCTAACGAGATTATCTATGGCAAAACGACAACATCGCTTCAGGAAGGGCTTATGGATGCCGATGTGGTCGTTGCTTTGCGTGTGCAACGTGAGCGATTAATGGATGATGAGCAATTGGATTTGAATCAATATCGCCGCGATTATGCGATCACAACAACGACACTTCTTCATGCAAAACAAGACGTGATGGTGATGCATCCGGGGCCTGTGAATCGTGGTATAGAAATAGACAGCGATGTTGTGGACGGCAAGCACTCGAGCATTTGGGAGCAAGTGACGAATGGGGTATTCATGCGCATGGCTATTATTGAGTATTTAATAAAATAGGTAACTATCCCACTTGAGATCGCATGAACTTGATGTTTCACACGATTTGATTCTATAATGTCTTATCTATTTGTTATTGCAACACACAAAACCGTATGTTTCGATATTCTTTTCACATGATTTTCTCTTCTATTATCGGCTGATGCCGATACGACTCTCTTTATTCATACATTTATTACTCGCTTCTCAAGCCTCACGGTTATAAGAGAGCTGTGTGTGGGTCACAGAATCATCTTTAGTATAACGATGTTTTATATCAACTGACCTGAATCATTATTTATCCGATCTAAGAGGTAAAACATGTTCACTAAAAAACAATGTTGGCCATTCTTAATGTGGTTTCTTCCCTTATCTTTCTTTGCATACCAATTTATTTTGCGCCTTTGGCCTGGCTTAATGATGCAACAAATTATGGGGCAATTTTCAATTGATGCTAGTCAATTCGGATTATTGGCCGCATGCTATTATTACGGTTATGCAGGCATGCAAATTCCGGTAGCCATTTTGTTGGAGCGTTTTAGCGTACGAGTTATTGTATTTTGTTTTGCGTTATTATGTGGTGTCGCAACATTGATGTTTACTTACACATCGCATTTCTATGTCGCGTTATTAAGTCGCTTTTTAGTGGGTGTTGGTTCTTCTGTTGGTTTTTTGGCGGTATCAAAGGTCATTTCTGAATGGTTTGTGCAAAAGCACTATGCACGAATGGTAGGTTTCTCATTTACGATCGGATTGTTGGGTGCTATTTATGGCGGTAAACCTGTTAACGTGTTGATTGATACGTACAGTTGGCAAGGAGTTGCTTCTACGCTTGCGAGTGTTTCTATGTTGATTGGCAGTTGCGCCTATTTGATTTTGCGCTCGCCAAAACAGTTTGTAAATGCGTCTTCTGAAAGTCAATTCCGTATGCATTATGTCAAAGAATTGCTTACTTCACCCACGTTATGGTGTTTGGCTTTGGCTAATTTATTGATGGTTGGTGCGTTGGAAGGGTTTGCGGATGTTTGGGGCGTGTCTTATTTGATGACAGCGCATGCGCTTCATAAGAGTGATGCGGCAAGTTTAGTGTCATTTATTTTTGTGGGCATGTTAGTTGGCGGGCCATTATTGGCATGGTGTAGCCGAAAATGTGGCAATTACGTGGTGATTATTTTGTGTGGTTTGGGGATGGCTCTAGCGTTTCTTTTCTTACTGACCTGTGGGACGTATTCCCGAGCACTGTTTTCTTTCGTATTTTTTTTGATAGGCATCATGTGTTGCTATCAAGTGATTGTGTTTGCGACGGGTGCAACGTTAGTGACGCCTGCGCAATTGGGCGTTACTGTTGCATTTTTGAATAGCATCAATATGTTTGGCGGTTCCTTTTTTCATACCATGATTGGTAAAATAATGGACATATTTTGGGCAGGTCAATTGGATCACGATGGCTTAAGATTATATCATCTTGATGCGTACCACCATGCGTTAGCGGTGATTCCTTGTGCCGCTGTGCTCGGAGCTGTTTTGATTGCGTTCATTGGGTGGCGACAACGCTTAATGACGGCGTAATGCTTGTTTATATGAGAGCGCTTTTTTTAAGTCTGAGCAGGTGACGAGATGATTGTCTTGCATATCTGCAATCGTTCTTGCAACTTTTAGTAGCCGATGAAAGCCACGGCCAGAAAGTTTGAGTCGTGTGAGCACTTGGCTTAGAAAGAGACGCTCTTCCTCTCCAAGTGCGCATTGATGTTCGCAATCACTCGCGCTTAAATGAGCATTTAGTACACCTTGGCGTTGGAGTTGTCGTTCTCGAACACGTGTGACAAATGTACGAATACGCTGGCTCTCTGATGTGGCGCGATCATTTGGCGTAAGTAATTCTTGTTCATTCAACGCGTGGACGATTACTTGTATGTCAATGCGATCAAGCAGTGGTGCGGAAAGCTTGCTAAGATAACGGTTAATTCTTTCCGGTGAGCAATGACAAACGCTTTGGAGATTGCCTGCTTGACCACAAGGGCAAGGGTTCATGGCGGCTATTAACTGAAATTGTGCTGGAAAATCCGTTTGCATCGCCGCTCTTGAAATACAAATACTGCCGGACTCTAAGGGTTCGCGTAAGGTCTCGATGACATGGCGATTAAATTCAGGTAATTCATCTAGAAATAAAATACCATGATGCGCGAGTGAAATCTCACCTGGTTTAAGAGGGTTTCCACCACCAACCAGCGCCACGGCAGAGGCTGTATGATGCGGTGCTCGAAAAGGAGGGTTTCGCCATTGTTTAAAATGAGGAGCGCGACCACGCACAGAATGAATTGCCGCACATTCGAGTGCTTGTTGTTCGGTTAACTCAGGCAATAATGTATTAAATCGTTTTGCAAGCATGGTTTTGCCACTACCAGGAGGGCCCGAAAGTAAAACGCTATGTCCGCCGCAAGCTGCAATTTCCATTGCATGTTTTGCGTGTTGTTGGCCTTTAATATCAGACCAATCAATTGATGGATGATTTGATGGCAATAATGAAGGTGTTGGTAGTGGTCTTAGCGATGTTTCGTTTGACAAATAGCTACAGACTTCTCGTAAATTGCTGCTTATGAAAATGGTATCATGCCATGCAACAGAGGCTTCCTCGCCGTTAGCTTGTGCAATGATAAGTTTTTGTTGATCACGACGTGCGGCTAATACCATCGGGATAATGGCTGATACACCACGCAACTCACCATTTAAGGCAAGCTCTGCAATGAATTCATGATGATTTAGATGAGATGATTTGATTTGATTTGACGCGGCGAGAATACCTAATGCGATGGGTAAATCAAATCCGCTGCCTGTCTTAGGCAGATCAGCTGGTGCTAAATTAATCGTAATGCGACCACCGGGAAATTCAAATTGGCTGTTAATAATAGCACTTCGTACGCGATCTTTGCTTTCTTTCACAGCTGTTTCAGGTAAGCCAACAATGGTGAACGAAGGCAGACCATTGGATAAGTGTACTTCGACAGAGATAGATTGTGCTTGTATGCCAAGTGCGCTGCGCGTTTTACTGATAGCAAGACCTATCATGATATTCTCCTAATCCGTTGGACATTGCGCCGTACTTTTCCTTTAGACGGCGTGAAACAGGTGTATCTTAGCGCGCTTATAAAAGTTTATCCACACACTCTTGAAGCTTCTCGACTTTTTCACGTGTTCGTGCAAGAACTTTTGTTTGAGCATCGAACTCATCACGCGTGAGTAAGTCCATGTTTGTAAAAGCCGCGCATAGGATATCTTTAAATTGTTGTTGAATCTCTTTTTCAAATGTCTGTAAACTTGGAGGTAATGCTGAGAATAGCTTTTTTGCTAATGTTTCAAATTCACTAGGGTTGAACATGATGACTTCCTCGTTATCTGACATGCTATGGTAATTGGTGATTCATGCATGCCTGTTTAACACTAAAGTGTTGTGTTGTTATGTTTCGTAGTCTAGCAAAACTAAAAAGGATGAGCTATGAAAATGATCACCGCCATTATTAAGCCATTTAAGCTTGATGATGTGCATGAAGCTTTAATTGAATTAGGTGTTCCTGGGATTACGATTTCAGAAACCAGAGGGTTTGGACGGCAAAAAGGTCATACAGAACTCTATCGTGGCGCGGAATACGTTGTTGATTTTTTGCCTAAAATAAAAATAGAGCTATTGTTGCCAGACAGTATGGTTGAAAGTGCTATTGATGCCATTTGCAAAGCAGCATACACCGGAAAAGTCGGAGATGGTAAGATTTTTGTATATGATCTAGAGCAAGTTGTGCGTGTGAGGACAGGTGAGGTCGGAGAGGATGCGTTAAGCTAAACACCTTATGAATAACATGTGTTATTCATAAGGTGTTTAGTCATACATAAGTTCGTCGAGTGGGGTGTAGTCTGGATTAGATCCACCTTGAATGAGCTCATTGACCACATCAGTTAAGTACAATAAACGCAAAGCGCGTGGTGTGACCTCATCAAAGACAACACGTAATCCAAGCAGGGCATTTTCTGCGTCTTCAAAAGAAACACCTAATCCGTAACCTAGGCATAATGAACAAAGTTGATCGGCGCGTCTGGCAATCGCAGGCAAAAGTCCTGTGACCGAAAAAAC
>JAGVJT010000242.1 GCA_020050955.1 Legionellales bacterium
AGTTACGGCCACGCACTTCGATTTCAAACAAGTCGCGACTAGGAAATGCAGAACCAATTTCATGCTTAATACGCTCAGCGGTTGTTTCGCCAATGAGTGTTCCATAATTACGACGCACGTATGAAATAATAGCATCATCAAATTTATCACCACCGATACGAACGGATTGATGATACACAACACCACTTAATGAAATAATCGCAACTTCTGTTGTACCGCCACCAATATCGACAACCATTGACCCCGTCGCATCTTCAACAGGCATGCCAGAACCTAGTGCCGCAGCCATCGGCTCTTCAATCAAGAACACTTCGCGTGCGCCAGCACCCATCGCAGATTCACGAATAGCACGACGCTCCACTTGCGTAGAACCACAAGGAACACAGACTAAAACACGAGGACTTGGTCTCAGAAAACGGTTTTCATGCACTTTATGGATAAAATGTTGCAACATTTTTTCTGTGACAAAAAAATCGGCAATCACACCATCTTTCATGGGCCGGATAGCACTGATGTTACCTGGCGTTCGCCCAAGCATACGCTTTGCTTCTAAACCAACCGCAGCAACGCGTTTTTGTCCGGCTTCATTGCGCAATGCAACCACGGATGGTTCATTTAACACAATACCTTTATCTCTTACATAGATAAGTGTATTAGCAGTTCCCAAATCGATGGATAAATCGTTGGAAAATGCCCCTCTGAGTTTTCTAAGCATGGAATCTCATACCTTGTTTTTAGAAGTGAACGTTACATTGATATAAAAGCTGTCACATTTTATCATTCTTCTTTCAACATGACAAAAAAATCTATCAAATCGTCATTATTCTTTTTCAGCATAACGTTGCAAAGCACCTTTTTGCAAAATCATCGTGCGCTCCATTCGTGAAGCTAATTGCCGATCATGCGTGACAATCACAAACGCAGTGTTTAATTGCTCATTAAGCTGAAGCATTAAATCAAATACATTCATCGCTGTTTCGTGATCCAAATTACCCGTTGGCTCATCTGCAAAAACACACGAAGGTTTATGAACTAATGCACGTGCAATCGCTACACGTTGACGCTCGCCACCTGACAATTGCGAGGGCTTGTGTGAAAGTCGCTCACCAAGCCCCACATCAATCAACATTTTTTCTGCGTCTAATGACGCGTCTTTAACACCAATCGATGATGACAATAAAAGAGGCATAGCAACATTTTCAAGTGCTGAAAACTCAGGAAGTAAATGATGAAATTGGTACACAAATCCAAAATGCTGATTGCGTAAACGGCAACGTTCTTTCTCTGTTAATATTTGCCAATCTTGTCCTTTCGCAAGCACATGTCCGGTGGTTGGCGCATCAAGTCCTGCGAGCAAATGAAGTAATGTACTTTTACCTGAGCCTGATGGTCCAACAATTGCAACACGCGCACCCTCTTCGATGCTAAAATCAAGTGATTGCAACACAGGAACAAGAATTTTTCCGTCTTGATAAGACTTACTTAAATTACTGCATTGTACGATAGAATTATTCATAATGGAGTGCCTGTGCAATAACGGTTTTAGAAGCACGCCAGGCTGGGTATAATGTTGCGATAAAACTCATCAACAAAGCAATACCACAAACAATCAACAAATCGCTCACCATAATTTTAGACGGCAAATAATCAACCCAATAAACATTAGATGATAACAAATTAATGTCCCAAAATGATTGCAACCAACCAACAATGGATGTCGCGTTACTTGCCAATAAAAGCCCCGATACTAAGCCTAAAAAAGTACCAAAAACACCAATGAGCGTACCTTGAATAATAAAAATACTTAACACAAGCAAAGGTGTTGCACCTAATGTGCGCATGATGGCAATTTCAGCTTGCTTATCATTCACAACCATGACCAAGGATGAAACTAAATTAAATGCCGCAACACCAACAATGAGCATTAAAATTAAAAACATCATGGTTTTTTCCATTTTAACTGCTTGAAAAAAAGCACCAAATTGCTGCGTCCAATCACTCACATCATAGTTTTCGCCCAAGTGATTTGCTAAATCACCAGATAAGCGGGGAGCATCATAAACATTAACAATTTTAAGTTTAAAACCAGAAACATCATCCCCTAGTTGCATGAGTTTTTGTGCATTATGAAGATGAATAAACGCCAATTTATTTTCAAAACCAAAACCTGCTCCTGCAGAAAAAATACCTTGAACGGTAAATCGTTTGAACCGAGGTATCATACCAGCCGGCGTAATGCTTGCTTCTGGTACCATTACCGTGACTTGATCACCTACCATCACCCCTAGGTTTTCTGCTAACCCACGACCAATGATCATGCCAAAATGATCAAGGTTTTTAATATGTCCTAACAAAAGCTTATCTTTTAAATGCGTAATTTGCTCTTCATCATCAGGAAGAATACCGGTTAAAACGGCCGGTGAAATTTGTCCATTGTAAGTTAAAAGTCCTTGACCTCCGACAAAAGGTGCAATCGCAGACACACCAGGCGTTTGTTTTATTTCACGCGCAATATTTTCCCAATTTGCAATATGATTCTCGCGTCCTGTGATGGTAATTTCAGGTGCCATGCCAAAAAAACGTTTATGAATTTCTTCATCAAATCCATTCATGACAGATAAAACAGTAATCAACACCATGACACCCAGTGCAATACCCAGCATCGAACTTAATGAAATAAACGAAATAAAATTATTTTTTTTACGTGATCGCGTATAACGTAAACCAATAAACGCAGATAAAGGTTTAAACATGATGACATTATCTTTTAAACATGAGATTTATTATATGAGAAAGACAGGAAACAAGATAGCGCTTTGCATTGAAAGAAGGTTTGCTCTTAGACATGAATCACAAAAAAAAATCCGCCATGCAATTGAAGAAGCATGGCGGATTTAACATGATATGATTAGAACTGACGAATTAATCGCACTGGTTTGCTGGCTGTTTTAGCAGTAGATGTTTGCACAGTAGCAGAACAAGGAGATGTTGTTGAAATCACAACCCAATTCGCATTCGTGTTGCTCACCGTCGTACCACTAGTATAGGCTTCCTGTGAAGTCCAATACCCTGTCGCATTTGTTGATAGCTGCGTGTAACCCACTGGCGTTCCGGTACAAAAATTCGCCATCAAAAGTTGCATTTCAATCGGTGATGGAACATACCAGTCTGACAAACATGAATTTGTGCTTGAAGGCGTGGCGGGACACGCGGCACCTGTCATAGTAACATTATAGCCTGAAGCAGTACCACCGATGTAAGTGATGCTATTCCCTACTCGCTGAGCCACAACTTGTTGAATAGCCGATGTATTTAATGTACCACCACCTAAACCATTACCAACAGCAAGCGTTATCCAGTTTGCAGCCCCTGGCATCCAAGGTGTAGAAGCTGAGTCAGTTAATGCGACAGCATAACCATGCTGACCAGTGGAGTCAACATAAAATATTGCACCACCCTGGCCTAATGTTCCAACTGTATACAATGGACCTGCAGCATTTGATGTTGTTGGTGCAACACGACTTAATGCACTAGACGTTAATTGAAGACCCCTATTAAATGTATAAGTTGTACCATTTGCTCCCGTTATACCTCGGTTACCAGTAACACCCCTGTTACCACCTGAGCCAGTCGCAGTGTTTGTATTGCCTGATGTACCTTGTACCCCAACCGACCCTTGGGTACCTGTTGTCCCTCGGTTACCTGTTGTCCCTCGGTTACCTGTTGTCCCTTGGGTACCTGTTGAGGCTTGAAGGCCGGTTGTTCCTTGAAGACCTATCGTTCCTTGAATACCGGTATTACCACTGGTTCCTTGGATACCACTGGTTCCTTGGATACCACTGGTCCCTTGAATACCCATTGTTCCTTGAAGACCCACATTACCACTGGTTCCTTGGATACCGCTAGTACCTTGAGTACCCGTTGTACCTTGTAATCCAGCTTGACCTTGCGAGCCTGTTGCACCTTGAATACCAGTTGCACCGCGTATACCGATATTACCAGTCGTACCTTTAATACCGTTCAAACCCGTTGCACCATTAATCCCCTGAGGTCCTGGGTGAGCTTGAATCGCTTGATCAATGTATTCTTTTGACGCTGGATTATTCCCTGCGGCAGAAGCTTGAGCTGCTGTCAATGTAAACAAAACCATGCTTAAAAACTTCATTTGTGGCTTCATGCTTGTTTATCCTTAAAT
>JAGVJT010000081.1 GCA_020050955.1 Legionellales bacterium
AGAACTAGGCATTGTACGTGTGGTTGAAGATATTCAATTGAATGCTTACAGCCAAGCGAAATTTGACGCCACACTTGCAGAGTTGCGTGCTGAGCGTGAAGCTGTTAAAGAATTAGGTTTACTTGATTAAAGGTAACTCTCAAAGAGCAAACGTTATCCTGAACGCAGTGAAATATCTCCTGAAAATAGCATCGATCTTGTGTAACACGAGATTTTTCATTGCACTCAGGATGACGTACTTAAGAGGTTATGATTAGTTCTGCCAAACTCTTCGGCTTGTCCGCGGGCTTCATCCTTATAACAAACATCCGCATGTAAGATGTGCTATACCTAGGGTATAGGCGTGAATCATGTTGGACGTGTCATGACAAGAGAAATGTTTGAAACGTTTTCTCTGAGTATTTTAAGTTCTGATTCAATTGTCGCACTCATGCAATGGGAAGCGCGTCTTGTTTCTCGTGATGATTTAATACCTTCGGACGAAGACTTAATTCATGCATTTAGAGATCGTGCTGCACTAGCAAAGCTTTCAAAAGCCATACGTGATGATTTGAAGGACGTTAATCCCGCGATGTTTCCTTTTCTTTTTCCTCATCAAAAAGAACTTCTTAAACGAAAATTAATTCGTGCGCATTTTTTACATGCATTGCAAATACGTATCGACGAGATTGAGGTGAGATGGGACGGTGTGAAACGCAATACCATGCAGTGTCGCTATTATGAACAATTACTTGATACGTTGCAGCATCGAGCATCTCTTGGAGAGGTATTAACGCCAGTAGAGCAATTGCGTGGTGAAAGTGTTGCATCAGAGAAGCCATTAGCATGGTTTGGTATGATGGTGATGGCTCCTGTGTTTGCCAAACATATCCGCGCTTTGCTGTCAGGAAAGGCTGCTGCATTGAAGAACTTGTTTCTTGAAATTGATCGTAAAGATATTTATTTGGGATGGAGTCGAGCGCTTATTTTGAGTGTTTTAAATCTTATTCCTCAATCTTTTTCTTCAGAAGAACATCTTGAAACAATGGTAAGAAGTGTTGGGCCAGAAATCACGTACATTAATTTTTTCATTGTTCAAACATGCTTTGCCATCGAATTGTTCTCTCTTATCAAAAATAGTGTTGCAGGTGCTTGGGCAACGCGTCATAACGACGTTCAAGTGCCGGTTTGGGATCAATTTATGATTCAGTGGAAACAGCGTCGATTTGTGTTAATGAATTGGTGCTTTGCATCCGCGGTGAATATTGTCAGCTTTCTATGGACTATTGGTGCAATGGATATTTGGCCGTGGGGCGTGTTTTTTGCGGTTGGTTTTAGAGTTGCTCAAGTTTGTTTTTTAATGTTGCGCTACGATGAAGAGCAGACTAATCATCGTGAAGCGGTTGAGAGTATCCAACGAGAAATTCGATTACTTCAGGAAAAGCATCGAAAATTACTGGGGGATCATGCGAATACAACAGATGAAAAGGCACAACAAGCATTAAAATTGGAGCTAGATATTGTTCAGGTAGAAGTTGACACGTTATTGAAGAAGCGCAGTCGTCTTTTTGTCGAGTGGCGCTTTAAATCGGTGGAGTTTAAACATCATTTGATGTTTACAACAGGATTCTTGATTGGTGTTGCTTTTTTTAGTTGTTTATTGTTTCCGCCTGTTCTTATTGCACCTGCTATGGCGTTAGTTATTGGTTTAGCAGGCGCTGCGATTTGTTTTACGACCATTTTATTATACACCGGCATGCGAGGTCATTTTGATTTCGCAAAAACTGAAGAAAATGAACATTTTATTCATGAGCAGCTTCAGGCTTGCTTAGAGCGCTTTCAGCAACTAAAAAGCGATACCTCACCAGAAGCTTCATTAAAAATGAAGCAGCTTTATTTAGAAATGCGGCAACTTACAGCGCAGTCTGATTATCAGCGAAAAGTGCTTCAGCATCAAAAAGTGACACTTTATACAACCATGTTGCGTGATGCATTAATGCCTGTGGTGATGATTGCAGCTCTCTTTTTTGCACCATCTGGTGTGGGGTTGGGGATTGTGATTGGGGCACTTGTGGCGTGTGTTTTATTAAAACTGATTGTCAATCATTATGCGCCGAAAGAATCGATGAAACCAAGTTTTAATGGCGCGGAATATCAAGCGTTTTTAAACGATCCTAGTTTAGAAAAACTACATGAATTCAAATCAGAGCCAATGCCGAACCAATCGGTTTATGGACGATTGTTTCAGCAAAAACCACCGACAGATCAATCACGAAAATTAAATCGTGAAGACGATGATGATGAACATACTACATTAGATTTTGACGCAGGAATTTAAGCAAAACCCATTCTTCTTGTTGCTCTGTTGCTTGATGCAAAAAGTAGCCTTGGTAGGCATTGATTAATGTCTCTGCTTGAGATGCAAATAAACCTGATACAACAAGTGAGCCGTTAGGCGTGATAAATCGATGAAAATCTTCTTTAAGTGCTAATAACGGCGAGAGAAGAATATTTGCAATGAGCAATTCAACAGGCGTTTTTAGTTCGTTTGGATGAGTAATGCTAAGTGTGTCTAATGCAATCTGATTGCTGATGGCATTTTGCTTTGTGGCGAGCAGGGCTTGTTCGTCAATGTCAACTGCATGAACGCGAGCCGCACCAAGCTTAATGGCTGCGAGTGCTAAAATGCCTGAGCCACAACCATAATCGATGATATTTTTTCCCTGAAGATTTGCTTGTTCAAGCCATGTTAAACACAGCGATGTTGTCGGGTGTGTGCCTGTGCCGA
>JAGVJT010000109.1 GCA_020050955.1 Legionellales bacterium
ATTTTTCAAGGGTTTTTAAACAATTATTTTAATACGTACCACATTCAGGAGATCCCTCGCTGCGCTCGGGACGACGTGGGGAGTTACGTTTAATTATTTACAAGAAATTTTTGATCAAGAGCCTCTCTGGTCTGCCTTATCAAGAGAGTATACTCAAGTGAATATGGTTGAAGAAGCTGAATTCAGTGATATTTTTTCTTTTGGATTTTAAAAGCGATATTTCGCCATGTCACATTACCCGACCGTGTTAGACAATGAAAACGGAGTGAGTGCTTGTTGTATATTGCTATACAACTCAGGGAGCCAGCGAGGTTGCGCAAAGCTGCTTGTTGCAGGTTTTGCTCGGCGTAAGTCGTTGGGTGCAATAATAAGCTGGACGTGATTAAGTCCCACACGATGCGTTAAAAAGAATAGTTGATCAATCGCTTTATCACCGACAGCTAAGCAGCCAACGGATGTTGCCTTTCCATGCAGGAAGATATTCCCACCTAATTTATTTCGACCATCTTTACTCGCTTGTAAGCGATCAAAATTATTAGGGTAATTGATCATCATAGATAGATGCCATGCACTAAATGGATTGAATGAAGTTAGCCGATAAATGCCTTCAGGAATTTGGCGATCACGTTCTTTTAATTTAGGACCCAAGCGACCACTGGATGCTGTTAGTGGGTAGGTATGAATGTGGCGCCATGATTGATTTTTATTTTTTGCCCACAGTTGAACTTGTTGCTCTTTTTTAAATGCTAAAAGTGCAACATCATTCGGTGGGTAAGCAACTTTTGCTTTTGAAAAGAAAGAAATAAGTTCTGGTTCTGTTTTAACGCCATAACGTGCAATGGCCTGATCGACTGCTTTTTCAAAATCAACTTTGTGCGCCATGGCATGAGCTTGATTGAGGCCAAAACATAAACAAAAGCTAATAATAAGTCGGCGCATAGGATCACACATAGGTTTAATTTTTACAAATAGTAACAAAAATTGCGCTGTAGATCAATTTGTGCGCATTTTATTGTTGGCCCGTACATCCTATTCATGCTCTTTTATAACACTTAATCGTATTGCAAGCTTCTTGTCTAGTGTTTTTTATGATAAAAAGTACCCTCATGCAATAACACATGGATTTTACAGGAGTAAATTGTGAATGATGCCTTTGTTGTCAATCGAGTAGCAGTTCTTGGTGCTGGTGTGATGGGTGCACAAATTGCAGCACATTGTGTGAATGCTGGCATGATCACACGATTATTTGATTTAAATGTTGATGCGAAGACCCCTAACGCTTTGGTTGACAAAGCGATTAAAAACTTAACCAAGCAAACACCCTCGCCACTAGCTATACCTGATTGGGCGGAGCGTATTTTAGTGCGGAATTACGATGAGCATTTACCTGAGCTTCTTGAATGCGATCTGATCATTGAGGCGATTGCAGAGCGTCTTGATTGGAAAGAAGCACTTTATCAGCGTATTACGCCTTATTTGACGTCTAAAACCATCTTGGTGAGTAATACATCCGGATTAAGTGTGAATGCATTAGTCTCTGTCTTGCCTGAAGCTTTGCGTTCGCAGTTTTGTGGCGTTCATTTTTTCAACCCTCCTCGCTACATGCACTTAGCTGAGCTTATTTCCACGCAGCATACATCGCCTGTATTGTTGGACAATTTAGAAACATGGCTGACACGTTATCTTGGGAAAGGTGTGGTACGCGCGAAGGATACGCCTAATTTTATTGCCAATCGTATCGGTGTTTTTTCTTTGCTTGCAACATTGCATCATGCTGAAAAACTAGATATTTCATTTGATGAAGTGGATGCATTGACTGGTACTTTGTTGGGGCGTCCTAAATCAGCAACGTTTCGTACAATGGATGTTGTTGGGTTAGATACGTTGGCACATGTTATTGGCACCATGAAAAGTGCATTAAAAGAAGATCCTTGGCATGCTTTATTCGACTTACCTTCTTGGATGAAAGACATGATTGCACGAGGTCATTTGGGGCAAAAATCAGGCTTTGGTATTTATCGTAAAGCTGGGAAAAAAATAGAAGTTTTTGACCCTCGGCAAGGTGATTATCGAACAGCGGATGGCCGTGTGAGTGACGAGGTAAGCAATATCTTTAAACAACAAGATCCTATTGTTCGTATGCGTTCTTTATTTGCATCATCTGATAAACAAGCGGTGTTTTTAAGTCGCTATTTTTGTGATTTATTTCATTACTGTGCCGTGCATTTGGCGGATATTGCTAATCATGTGCGTGATGTTGATAACGCACTTGTATGGGGATTTGGTTGGAAGCAAGGTCCTTTTGAAACATGGCAAGCCTCGGGTATATCGTTTATTAAAACAGTGATTGAAGAGGCGATTGGCGATAAAACGACATCAAGTGATGCACCATTGCCTTTATGGTTAACTCATCTTGATTATTTTTATGACGAAGAAAAATACGCGTTTTCACCGTTAACTAAAACTTACATGCAAGCGTCATCGTTGCCGGTATACACCCGCCAGTTGCATGTTCAATCGAAACAAGATCTTGTGTTATTTGAAAATGATGGTGTGCGTGCGAATGTGCATAATGATGTTGCGATTGTCTCATTTAAAAGTAAATCTAATACCATTAATCAAACTGTTTTAGATGGGCTTCAAGAAGCATTAACACTCGCTGAATCGCGTTGCCAGGGGGTTGTTTTTTATCAGCATGATGCATCAAATTTTAGTTCCGGTGCTAATCTAAAAGATATTTCCCAATTAATATTGGATAATAAATTTTCATCGTTAAACGATATGTTAGTGAGTTTTCAAGATATTGCTATGCGGCTTAAGTACAGTGCATTACCTGTCGTTGCGGCATTGCGTGGACGTTCGCTGGGTGGGGGCTGTGAGCTCATGATGCAATGCGATAGTGTCGTTGCTGCATTTGAATCCTATCCAGGATTAGTCGAGGCTGGTGTGGGGCTTATTCCTGCGGGCGGTGGTTGCAAAGAATTAGCGATGCGTGCTGGAGACTCGAATCGAATTAGCGAGGTTTTGTTTGATATTCGACG
>JAGVJT010000073.1 GCA_020050955.1 Legionellales bacterium
CCATCAGGTGTTGATCGATTGGGGTTTTATGCTCCATCACCTGCTATCCAATCGCAAAAACCTGTTCTTATGGATGACGCTGGGTTAAAAAATTACTCTGGAGGCGTGCGCTTTTGGAATGAGTTGGTGGGTATTCGTGCACCTGCATTGCCTCAAGTGACGACAGAGACCTCCAGTGAGCCAGTATTAAGGGGTTAGAGTACTAACTATGAGTGCTTCTTGCCCATGTGGTTCATCTTTTGATTACTTAACTTGTTGTGGTCAGTACATTGAACAGCATCAGGTGCCATTAACGCCAGAAGCATTAATGCGCTCGCGCTACAGTGCATACACACGTGCGAACATGGATTACATTCAGCAAACCATGCGAGGTAAACCTGCGTTAGGCTTTGATGCTAATCAAGTCGGAAAATGGGCAAAAAAAGTTTGGTGGTTGCGTTTACAAGTGATGAATGCAACGATGATAAATGACACACAAGGCTATGTAGAGTTTGTTGCGACTTACCTTGAGGGTGCTTATCTTCATCAAATGCATGAGCGTAGTGAATTTGTGTATGACCAAGGGCGATGGTTTTATGTTGACGGTACACAGCCGACATTAAGTTTGGCATTAAAGCAATTGATGACACGCAATATGCCTTGTCCCTGTGGCCATGGGAAAAGATTTAAAAATTGCCATGGACGCGCACATGATCATTAATAGTTCTTTTAAGCCTGCTTGGTGGTTGCTTAACACTCACGCACAAACGGTTTATCCCACGCTTATGAAGCGTCCAAACACGGTGATTGATGAGGTCGAGCGCCTTGAGCTTTCGGACGGTGATTTTATTGATTTAGCATGGTCAACGCGAGGTTTAAGCCAGAATACGCCATTAGTTATTTTTTTACATGGTTTGGGCGGTAACATGGATTCAAGCTATGTCGTTAGACAGTTTGAAGCTTTTTATCAACATGGTTGGCGTGCTGTCTTGATGCATTTTAGAGGTGCAAGTGCAGAGCCTAATCGATTGGCGCGAGTTTATCATGCGGGTGATACGGCTGATTTTGATCATGTGTTGCGTTTGCTGCATCAACGTGAGCCCCGTACTAAGAAAGTTGCTGTGGGTATCTCTCTGGGGGGAAATGTTTTATTAAAATGGCTCGGGGAGCAATGTGAACAAGACATGATTCAAGCCGCTGTGGCCGTTTCGGTGCCTTTTCAGTTGCATGTATTAGCTGACACGCTTAATCATGGGGTAGCACAATTTTATCAACGGTATTTATTGCGTCGTTTTAACCGTATTTTTGTAAAAAAAGCAGCTCAATTGCCGTTTTCATTGAATGATTTAAAAAAATGGCGTTGTTTTTGGACGTTTGACGACGCAGTTACCGCTCCTTTGCATGGTTTTGCGCACGTTCATGCATACTATCATCAAGTGAGTTCTCGACAATACTTAGCTCGTATTGAAACGCCAACACTTATCGTGCACGCGAAAGACGATCCATTCATGACGCCGCAAGTCATTCCTCATGAGCACGAGTTATCAAATCATGTCACCTTAGAGTTAAGTGATAGAGGCGGACATGTTGGCTTTATTTCAGGCACGATTCCAGGGAAACCTGTTTATTGGTTAGACCATCGCATTCCTGATTTTTTAAGCGATTATCTTTAACTATCTTACACGAAATGCTCTGACAATGTTCTCTGTGCTTGCCAGATTTTTTGTCATGCACAGAGAGTAACGTTTTATCGAAGTTTTATTTTGTGATCAAATAATCATTGATTAGGTACATTTTGATTACCTAATGAACCACGCATCACATTTTCTAACTCAGTAAGTTTTGTCTCGAAATCAATGATTTTTTCACCAATCGATGTTGGCGGTGGTGGAGTAAAAAAATGATCGCGGTTAAACATCCACCTTGCACCTGGTGTGCTTGTTGCTGCCATCGTTGGTCCGCCGACTATGCTTGCTATAAAGACATCAATCAGGTTGAAGAGTGATCTAAATGCTTCACTTATGACACCTAAAATATGATGTTTGTCATGACGCTCGGCTTCAAGTGCTTCTTTATAATATGCATTTTTGATGTAGTTAGTACAATCTCTCTTATACCGAGTATATGCTTTGATATCTTTAGGCTCATCACGAAAATTTTCTGTACGCCTTTTAAGTGATGCAGTAAGCGTACTAATTGGTCCTGACGGTTGCTCATGTTGTATTGATATGAGCACTTCAATCATTTTTTGCACAGCATCATTGATAGATTTTTGATTCAAATCTCTTGCAGGTTGTTGAGCTGCGGGCGGTTGCTCTGCACGTTGTTGCTCTGCACGTTGTTGCTCTGCGCGTCGTTGCTCTGCGCGTTGTTGCTCTGCACGTTGTTGCTCTGCGCGTTGTTGCTCTGCACGTTGTTGCTCTGCGCGTTGTTGCTCTGCACGTCGTTGCTCTGCGCGTTGTTGCTCTGCACGTCGTTGCTCTGCGCGTTGTTGCTCTGCGCGTTGTTGCTCTGCACGTTGTTGCTCTGCGCGTTGTTGCTCTGCAAGTCGCTGCTCTGCGCGTTGTTGCTCTGCACGTTGTTGCTCTGCACGTTGTTGCTCTGCACGTTGTTGCTCTGCACGTTGTTGCTCTGCGAGTCGCTGCTCTGCACGTCGTTGCTCTGCACGTCGTTGCTCTGTAGGTGGTTTTGGTGCAGGTGGTTTTGCTACAAGTCGTTGTTGAACTGTAGGATCTGCAGCAGGCGGTTGAGCTTTTGGTGCAGCCGGCTGTTGTGCTGGTCGTGTTGTAGGCTGTTGAGCTGCAGATGTCAGTGGAAACGGCATAAAACCACGTGTGCTTTCAATCAGCTCACCCCAAGATTCTTGGGCCTTGCGCTCGAAAAACTCATAAGACTCATGGGTCGTTGACTGTTCTTGCAATCGACTATGCCATGCATCGCTCATGTTTGAGAGGCAATCTACCCATGCTTCTTTTAAGCGATATTGTACTTCAACATCACGCACATTTCTTAAGGCATGAAAGATGATGTCTGAGTAATTTGCAATCAAGCGCTCTTTTTTGCGTTCATCTTGTTTTTGTTCTTGGTTAAGTTGTGTATTCAATGTTTGTATGCTTCGCGCAAGCAGATATTGATGTTTTAACGCATCATTAGTTCTAATTTCCTGCCATATGGCTTTCGAGCGTTTTGTTCGTCCTTCTGGTCTTGCCGCATGCTTTTCAAGTTTTGCGCGAAGATGTTCACGTTCTCGCTCTATAATGGCATCCAAGCGTGAGCTTAAGGCTTCGTTTTGTCTTATACGGTGGAACTCGTAGCAGATTTGGGTAAAGTTAATGATTTCTTTAACTTCACCTGGATGCCCATTGCGGCCTTGGCGACCATCGCGTTGTTTTCGTGTGCGAGGTTTTGTGATGTTTGTGTTTAATACCAATAAACCTAATTCAGACACGGGTTTAATGTCCGTGCCGCGTCCCATACGAGAGCTAATCGTAATGGCACCTGCACGACTTGCAAGAGGCACAATGCTATTTTCAGAAATGCCTTTATCGTTTGTATCTTCGATAAATAATCCATCTCTCTGTAATCGCTGCCAAATTTGAGGATGCTGTTCAGCTAATTGGGTTGCTATTTTTTTTGATAAGCGTTTAACAGCGATATCATCGTCACACGTGATTAAAACGGGGCGTCCTGCGTTCACTGCACCAACAATTTCATTAACAAGTTCTTGGACTTGTGCTTTTTCACCTTGCTCTATGGCATGTTGCCATGCTTCTTCTGATGCATTTTCTTCAGGGTTTTCTCCGCAATACACGGGTGGGTGATAGATGCTGCTGGTTTCTTTATTGGTTGGCATTTTTAATACTTGGGTAATACCGTATTCTGCATAAGCGCTTACTTCATCGCCATTTCCCGCTGTGCCAGTACAGCCTTCTCGTTTGCTATACCAATGCTGCATCATGTAAGCAATGTTGAATGAAAAGCCTACTTTTGTGATAGGGTCGATAAAAAAGTTTGTCGGTTGATTGTGCTCTTTTGCTTCTGAGTTTAGTTTTGTATGCAATAATTGTTGCACCATGTCACTGTAGGTTGCGCCTTTAATGATCTGGTTATCGATCATCACTTCGGCGACTCGCACGGGAATTTCATATTCCGCACCATCTTCTGGTCTTGGAATACGTTTGGTTTGACCCGCAACTGAGTAATTAACGCCTTCTTGCATGCTATTGACTTTGTGCGCTGCACGCAAAAGTACCATAAAATGTTCATCTCGTTTTGCTTGATACTTTGAGTCTTCGCTTAAATCAGGGCGTAGATATTTCTCGTAGAACGCCGCTGCATTAGGGTTTTGTTTTGCTTTTTCTTGCAAAAGACTACACAATTGTTTTAGATGAACATTCGCTTGAATTTGTATTTTGCCTTCTTGATTGGTATAAAAAGGTGTGCGTTGTGGATTTTTATAATATTCCCATATGACCTCGTACACCCATGCATCTGGATTATGTGGACCATTATTTCCGATGCTCGCAGCATAATTAAATTGCGTCTCATCATCATGCAACACATAATCAATTTCATCGATATAAGCTACACGAATGCTGGGATCAAGATTGATTGGCGGTTGAGTATTTTGCCAGGTCTGATTAGACATGAAGAGCGCAAATTGCCCTGCTGTAGAATAGTTGACCGCACCAATACCATGTTCATCAAGCTTATCGTGGTAGTCTTGTGCTTCAGAGTTTGCGTGAATGAGCGCATGGCGAATGCCCATATTATCTAAGACAGAAATGGCTTCGGGATAATCACGTTCTGGTAAGCTTTCTTTAGAGCTAAAGGCATCGACAACATGGCCGGTTAGTGCAAGATATGCAGTGCGCATAAGCGTAACTAAACTTTTACCCTCACCGGTTTGAAGTTGCAAAATCATGCTTTCATCGCTATGACGCGCAGCATAAACAAGTGCCAAAAGCTGGGTATCATTTAGTATTTTACCGTTTGTGCGTAGCATAATTTGGCGCATACACGCGAGAACCTCAGGCAAAGCATCAGGAAGATTCCTTCGCTTTTCGTGCAAATATTGTTTAAGTGCATCATCATTATGCTGTCTTAATGTTTGGCCAATTTGTTGAATGCGATTGAAGTCCCCAATGAGGTTACGTTTTTCCTCGGTACTTAGTAGTTGTCCCTCTTGCGGTCCGTTTTTTTTGCGTTTTAAACCATTGAGCACTCGATGAAAATCAGAGTCGGGTGTAGGCGCTGAGTCCAATTGATACAAGTTAAACGAATAGTCGCGAAGCATGTTGTCAACGTGACGTTGCTTAAAGCGTTGAATGAGAACATTTGCATTTTGAGTGCGAGGTGTATCTCTTAATAATTGCGTTAATTGTGTTTTGTTTGGAATATGTTTTGATCGATCGTAAAACGTGACTAATGCTTCAAGATTTTGTTCTGACCAATGAAGTAGTCGCTCTTGAATGTTTTGAATTTCTACGTGATTGTAAGCATCGTTTGAATTTTTTAGTAATTGAATTAAAAGAATCGAAATCAAACGATCTTTACGAGTAATAGGGCGACTTGGGTCTGTTGCCCACTTTTGGTCTCTTGCATCTGAAGTTGGATTTGCTACCAAATGATCTTCTGTCTGACTCCAGGGTATCGCGAAAATCTCAGAGAGATCGCGCATTAAACCGTGATTTCCTCGATGACGAAAATAGCCGTTGTTTATCTGTCTGAATAAGTGTTCGACGTTTTTTTGCC
>JAGVJT010000232.1 GCA_020050955.1 Legionellales bacterium
CCTGATCTTAGACCATGTGAAACGTAAGTATGAAACAGCAATGTTTGATGATTAAGATCAAAAATCCATAAGCGCTTTTCATTAGAAGGCATTGAATAATCGATAATAGTAAGCACAGGGTTATGATCAACATTATTGACTTGTGCGCATTCAAGAGAAGTCATCACTTTTTCAATGACTTCAGAACGCAGCATGGGTGACTCTTTCTCCAACATCGCGCGAATATCTGAGGTGTTTGTGATGACAGGTGGGTAGTGATAATGGATGCTTTCAAGAGCAATGTGAGGTGATAACAGCGGCTCTTGGTGTTGTTGTGACATCACTAAAGAAGGTTGATTAGCAAAACAAACAGATGTCATAGCTAATAGTAACAACGGTTTATGGCTCATGATGTTTCCTTGAGTACGTGTTATTCTTTATCCCGCTTATTTATTACTATAGTGCAAATTTAGGTGAGGCAGTGAATGCTTATTGAAATGAATGGGTTGCATGTTGAATTATTACGCAAAAAGGTTAAAAACATTAATCTTCGTGTGGATAAACATGGCACGGTGAAGGTAAGTGTCCCGATGCAATGCTCATTGCAATTTGTTCAACATTATTTAAGCCTGAAACAAGAATGGATTCGCGCGCATCGGCATCGATTTATGCAGACAGAGTCTCATCAACATGTATTGCATTATGAGACAGGTGAAAGACATTATTTTTTAGGTTGTTCTTATGAATTAGTGCTTCACGAAACCACTCAAAAAAAACACGTGACGTTTGAAAATAATCAATTGCATCTTTTTGTGACGCCAAAAGCGAGTATTTTGGAGAAAAAAATATTATTGCAAGCATGGTATCAACAACAAATGATGCAATGTTTGCCCGCTTTGGTTGAAAAGTGGGAAGCCGTTATTGGTGTTTGTGTTGAAGGTTTTCGTATTCGTGCGATGAAAACGCGCTGGGGGAGTTGTCATGTTGTCAAACGCTGCATTTGTTTAAATGTGCATCTTATAAAACATAAGCCTGTGTGTCTTGAGTATGTGTTAGTACACGAAATGGTGCATTTATTAGAGCCAAGTCACAATCAACGATTTCATGCCTTGATGAGTTATTTCATGCCAGAGTGGCGAGAGCATAAGGCATGTTTGAAAAAAGAGTTGTTGTGACTTGTTGTTGACAATTCTCCTTAATTATCAACCCGAACGATTTGCTGTGTTTCGTAGACAAGTGTTTTAAAATAGTCATATGACATGTAAAACGTTCCCCAATCTGCGACCCATGAACCCCATGAGTTTCGCAGTGTTAATAACCCGTAATGTTTGTTGCCATTAGAGTCAATCGCCATTTCTGAATCATCGTAACCTGTGATGATCATTTGATGCCCTGCAAATTGTTTGGATTTTTTAAGTTCTTTTTTTATGTCCGATGAGAGCACCCATGTATCATTGAGATAATTATTCCAACCAACAGCGCCCATGGTACCTAAATCTGTTCGTGGTAATAAAGTAGCAAATGTGACACGGTTTCCCTTATTTAACGCAGCTTTCACTTGGGTTAGTGCATCATTCATGTTTGCTTTATCACGAAATACTTTCATTTGATCAAGCATCGGCACCCATGAGACGCTTGCCATCACATTTTCGCTACGTTTTTTATAGTCTTGCAGCGACATGTGGCCTTTAGGGGCATTGTATGTTGAATAGTCTTTAGCACCACCACATCCGTATTTAGATTGATTTTTTTTGTTAATGATGCCAAATGCATTGATTTGATAAAGCACGTAGTCACCAAGAGAACCATCCCAGCCGCTGGCCCGATAACCATTTGTTTTTAAAAAATTTCCAAGTTGCAATAAGCATAATTGGCTAATGTAATCGTCTTTATTCCATGCAGCATCGAGCGCTGCTGTGATGGCAAATGTGACACAACTTCCATGCTGACCTTGGTCTAATACCGGTACTTTACCCATGCCAAGCTGCACATGATTGGATGATTTAGACATTAATATTTGTGTGTTAGATGACGTTTGTTCGTTCGCTTTAGCATGCTGAAGTATTGTTTGTTGTGCGTGCGACGATAATTGAACAGTAAATACCGTGATTTTTTTTGGTAGTGATGCTTTGGAGAGTGTTTTAGTCGATGTTGATAATGTGCGCTCTTCAGGGATTGTTTGTTCTTCTTGGCCAATAATTGTTAAGTCTTGCGCGAACAGTGTGGTGCAGTATAAACACGAAAGTAATAGTACTCGGATTGATGTTAACATGGCCAAATTTCTATAGCGATGGCAAAGATAGTGTGATTTTAACACAATCAAGATGGTCAATAAAGTTCCATGAAAAATGAAAGCTGCATAGCCGCTTTCAGAATCTCCTGATAAACTTATTATTTTATTTGACGGCTTAATGATAATGACCACCTTAGATGAACGTATCACGCAAGAAACCATGCAATGGGTGCGCACGTTTGTGATTGAATTAAATTTATGCCCTTTTGCAAAACGTGAGTTAGAACGAAATACGATTCGAACACATGTCAGTCATGCACAATCAGACGAGCAAGCGTTTGATGATTTTCGTGCTGAAATAGTGACATTGAATACGGAGACATCCATTGAAACCACTTTATTACTTTTCCCTGATTATCTGAATGATTTTTTTGATTATTTGGACTTTGTTGATAAAGCTGTTGTTTGGTTAGAAAAAAAAGGATTTGAAGGCATCTATCAAATTGCAACGTTTCACCCTCAGTATTGTTTTGCCAATGAACCGGTGAGCGATGTGACGCATTACACCAATCGGACCCCTTACCCCATGTTGCACCTTTTACGCGAAGCACAAGTTGAAAAAGCGATTGCATTTTACGGTGATACGAGTGACATCCCTGTCAAAAACATGCAGACATTGCGCCACCTTGGGTTAGCTTCTGTGCAAGAAAAGCTTAAAAATTGCATGCATTCATTAGATAACTTATCATCATGATTAGCTGACAAAGGAGTGTGTGATGGCAAAGATTTTGGTTTTATATTATTCAAGTTATGGGCATGTAGAAACGATGGCGAATGCCGTGGTGCAAGGTGCTTCGAGTGTAGATGGTGTCGCCGTGACATTAAAGCGTGTTCCTGAAACCATGCCTGAAGAGATTGCAAAAAAAGCAGGTGTTAAACTTAATCAAGCAGCAGATGTCGCATCACCTGGTGAGCTTTCGGATTATGATGCTATTTTGTTTGGAACGCCTACGCGGTTTGGCAACATGGCAGCTCAAATGCGTAATTTTCTTGATCAAACAGGTGGCCTATGGGTGAAAGGTGGTTTGATTGGAAAAATTGGTAGTGTCTTTACATCCACAGGCACAGGTGGCGGTAATGAAACAACCATTACCTCATTCTGGAACACCTTGATTCATCATGGCATGATTTTGGTTGGTGTTCCTTATTCAGAGAAAAATCTTACTGATCTTAGCCAAATGCGTGGTAGTTCGCCATATGGCGCTGGCACAATTGCGGGTGCTGATGGTCATCGAACACCTCTACCTATTGAGCTCGACATTGCGCGTTTTCAAGGTCAACATGTTGCAACATTAGCCAAACGGCTTTGTGGTTAGAGGAGTCAGGGTACTTTTTAGGTACCCTCGATTTATTTATTTGTCATCAGGTCTTGGTGTAATATTAAATGGCGAAGGTGATTTGTAGGGTGATTGGACTGGGCTGGTTGCATTCGCCTGTTGTGCCACCGTGCCGTTGTTATAGCGTAGAAGTGCTTGCATGAGTATTGGTGAGATAGGCATGCCTGGCCTTAATTGTTGTTGTGCTGCTGCATTTTGTAGTTGAGTGCTGTTTATATTTGTTAGGTTGTTAATCGATTGTGCGGATAAATGGGGTGGTTGCGCGGGGTTGTTTCGGATTTTACAAAGTTCTAAGCGATACAAACAGGTTGCATACGTTGATTGTTCTTGCTCTTTGGATGAGCGTTGTGGCATCGTGCTTGGTGTGAGCTTTAATGTGGGTATCGTTTGTTGCGTTTGATGTTGTTTTGTTTGCGCGATGGACGCTTGTGTTTGTAAGATAAATGTTTGTATATGCCCTAATTGCTGTGAGGCTTGTTTAAGTGTTTGTTGAAGTTCATTACTTCGTGTTGAAAGAGAAGCGTGTTGTGCTGTTTGTTGCTCTCGCTCAAGGTGGCGTGTTTTTTCTACCGTAATGCGCGTTGCCTCAAAACGAGGTTTAAGTGCGACGTACGCTTGATGAGCTTGCTCTTTGTCTTCAACAGATAACGTGTCTAATGTTTGGTGTGTTGCCAATAAGTAATCCTTCCCATGTTGGTGAATAATTTTCTTATTTTCAGGAAGGTGATTTAGTAAGTCGTCTAACATGAATAACTGTAATCGACGTGCGGCGTTTTCTTGTAGTCGAACAAGTAGCGTTGGTTCATCATCAGGATTGATGGATGCAATGAGCTGATTGATGGCATTTGCTTCTTTCTGATAATGTTGCTCAATGTCACTGCGTTTTTGTGTAATGCCATCGGAGTCGAGGTCATGATCCACAAGCAACGTATGAACCTCATGCATAAATGTGTCATAAATGACGCATTCTTCTTTAAACAAAAGAACCATTTTTTCAAACTCAAACCACTCTCGCTCGAGAAGTTCAGCGAGCGTTTCGCTGGTGGTTAACTCAGCTTGTAGGCTCACTCGAGCTGATTCGTAATGATTGAGTGTTTCTTCTAGTTCGATTAACACTTCGCGTGGCAATGTCGATGTTGATGTTTGCGCAGGCGTTGATTGCTTATGAAGCTTTTTATTCAGTTGCTCTTGCATCACGATATGTTGTTGATATTCCTTTGCTTTTACTTTGTTATGCATCATCCCTAGGATGAAAAAAGCAATCGCACGATGACGGGCGAGAAGTTGTTGGTTTTGAAAAAGAGCATTTTTTTCTAAGGCGATGATTTCAGCAAATGCTTTTTTTAACGTCGATTGTTTGGCAAGCCCTGTGGGGGATTGTAAAAATAAGAGCATGTCATGTGAGCTCTTAATCCCAAACTGACTGAGTATTTGATTAACATTTGTTGTAGCGTTCGATGTTGGTTGCTTATGGCGTGTTAAGGTTTGAATGAACCAATTGTCTAACTGAGAGCGATGCAATGTGAGTGTTTTTCCCTGATGACTAAAAGTTAGTGCTTGCGATGATGGTTGCATGTTTGTCCCTAGGTTGCCAACTTATCGTAAAGATAAGTATAGATGATGGTATAATTTTTGATAAAATCAACACATTGTATGTATTTTGATTTTAAAAATCAAATTAAGACCAGCATGACGTGACGGGTGAGCCAGCATGATTCATAATATTTTGTTCGCCTGCACGTGTTAATGTTAATGTACCGCAGGCCATATCATGTTTTGCTTGGGCGTCGTTGGGGATGGCTTGCAATTGATAATCGTTTTCAGATGCATTCACAATGCGCAATGTATACCACGTGCCTGGTGTTTGTGCAGAATGTAAAACATCACTTGGTTTGCCTTGACCAAGGGTGGCTGTTTGATAGGTATGTGTTTGTCGATGGTAATCTTCAAGTCGATGCGCCAAGTCTAATAATGCTGTTTGTGCCTCAACACGATGTGCGCGAGTCAGGTAGTGGGTGTAGCTTGGATAAGCCATAAATGCGAGTATGGTCATGATGCTTAAAACAGTCAGCAGTTCGATGAGTGAAAATCCTTTATTCGTGATAAAATGCATTTAACAGTTCAAAGAGAGTAAAAAAGCATGATAACGTATTGTGGCTATATTGCCATTATTGGGCGACCTAATGTTGGAAAATCGACATTAATCAATCAAATTTTACAGCAAAAACTTAGTATCACTTCACGAAAACCGCAGACAACACGTCATACTATTCTTGGTATTCAAACCGAAGATAATCATCAATTTATCTACGTTGATACACCAGGAATTCATCAGGGCGTTAAAAAAACACTTAATCAAATGATGAACAAAGCGGCAACACGTGTGCTACATGATGTTGATGCGGTGGTCTTGATGGTGGATTGCACTCGCTGGACAGATGATGATGAGCATGTCTTTAGCTTGTTAAAACATGTAACGGTTCCTTGTTTTTTAGTGGTCAACAAAATTGACCAACTTGAGGATAAAGCGCAGCTATTACCTTATTTAAAAAAGATTAGTGAACGTCATGCTTTTCAAAGTGTTATTCCGGTGTCTGCACGGACAGGTGAACAAGTTGAACAATTACAAGCATGTTTGCACGCAGTACTCCCCGAAGGGCCGCATTTGTTTGATGCTGATCAATTTACTGACCGTTCCATTCGATTTTTATGTGCAGAATTATTGCGAGAGAAAGTTTTTCGTTTTTGTGGCCAGGAGTTACCTTATTCAACGACAGTCGACATTGAATCATATCAAGAAGAAGCCGATTTAATTCGCATCCATGCACTCATTTTGGTGGAAAAAGATAATCATAAACGCATGGTTATTGGTGATAAGGGTCATAAAATGAAATCGATTGCGAGTGGCGCACGTCTTGATATGGAGCGTTTGCTAGGAAAAAAAGTATTTTTGCAATGTTGGTGCAAAGTGAAGTCAGGATGGTCTGATGATGAACGTGTTCTAAAGCAATTAGGTTATGAATAATGATGCAATAACAGGATGGCTTTTGCATAAACGCGTTGTCGGCGACACGAGTATTTATGCAACGTTCTTTACAAAAGAGCGCGGCTTGTTACATGCCCGTGTGCAAGGGGGGCGAACACGAAAAAAGCAAGCCATCCTACAATTGTTTGTGCCATTGTGGCTTGTGTTAGATGAAAAAAAATACGGCATGTATGTTCGTAACCTCGAGTTAAGTGCGCTATTGTTGTCATTGACAGGCGATCGTGCGCTAGCTGGGTTATACGTGAATGAGTTGCTTTATCGATTACTGCGTCCACATGAACAAGAATTATTGTTATTTCAGGTGTATGAAGAAACATTGCATGCGCTTTCTTCTGCCCCTACGCCACATGATGTCGAGCGTGCATTACGACAATTCGAATGGATGTTGTTGCAAACGTCAGGTTTGCAAGTGTCGTATGAATTAGAAGCGGATGGCGTATCTCGGATTACGACAGATGATTATTACACATTTCAACCCAATGATGGCTTTACATTGGCGAGCAAAGGCTTTAAAGGCGAACATATTTTAGCCATTGGTGAGGCCAGATTTGATTCAACGGCTGTTTTAAAAGCAGCGAAAATCATGATGCGTCAATCCATTGATGCGCTTTTAGAGGGAAAAGAGCTTTATTCGCGCACATTATATCGCCAAGTATTGAAAGAGAGGATGACATGAAACCATTACTATTAGGTGTTAACATTGATCATATTGCCACCCTAAGGCAAGCACGAGGAACACGTTATCCTGATCCTGTGCATGCAGCGATGCTTGCTGAAGAAGCAGGCGCTGATGGCATTACGTTGCATTTGCGTGAAGATGCACGCCATATCCAAGTGCGTGATGTTCATCTTATTAAATCAGTGCTTCAAACACGCATGAATTTAGAGTTAGCACTGACAGACGATATGCTGAATTTTGCTGAAGAAATTGCACCAGAGTATGTTTGTTTGGTACCAGAAAAGCGTGAAGAAATCACGACTGAAGGCGGATTGAATGTGTGTCACCATAGGCAAGCACTTGAAAAGGCCATTCGTCGATTACACGCAAATGGCAGTCAGGTGTCGCTTTTTATTGACCCTGATACTACACAAATTGACGCAGCAAAAGAGGTAGGGGCGGGTGTGATTGAATTGCACACAGGTTGTTTCGCTGATGCGGCCACAGATGCTTTACAACAGCATGAATTAACACGTATTAGACAAGCGGCTGAGTATGCTGCTAATCTTGGTTTAGTAGTAAATGCAGGGCATGGTTTGCATTATCATAATGTACAGCCTGTTGCGTCTATTCCTGTGTTACATGAACTTAACATCGGTCATGCGATTGTTGCACGAGCTTTGTTTTGTGGTTTAAAAGAAGCAGTACAACATATGCGACAACTCATGCAAGAAGCAAGACAGAGGCATTTATGAAAGATACAATTGTGATTCGTCTGACAGGCGATTCTGGCGATGGCGTGCAATTGGTTGGCGAACAACTTACTGTAACAGCTGCCCTTGCCGGCCGTGATGTGCGAACGCTCCCTGATTTTCCGGCTGAAATTCGAGCGCCTGCAGGCACTGTTGCTGGTGTTTCTGGGTTTCAATTAGCGATGGCCGAACATGCGTTATTTACAGCAGGTGAGTCGTTAGACGTGCTGGTTGCACTGAATCCCGCAGCGCTAAAAAATGCATTAGGCTATTTGAATCATGGTGGTTTACTTATTCTTAATGAAGATAGCATGCAGCCTCGGGATTGGGAAAAAGCTGGATGTTCGCCTGATTTATTGCAAGACGTTGCAGAGCATTACCATGTTCTATCCATTCCATTGATAAGCTACACTCTAAATGCACTAAAAGGGCTTGATTTAACGCAGCCGCAAGCTAAAAAAGCGAAGAATTTTTATGTGCTGGGGCTGGTGTTGTGGTTATTTGATTTTTCAACCGAGCAAAGCGAAGCGTTTCTTCTGAAAAAATTTAAGAATAAACCGTTGGTGGCACAAGCGAATAAGCAAGCGTTGCTTGCAGGCTATAACCATGCTATGACGCTTGAGTTATCACGTCGTGATTATCAAATGGGGCATGTTGAACGTGCTAAGGGTGATTATCGACAAATCACAGGCGTGGAAGCGATAGCGCTTGCCGTTGCAACTGTTGCTACAGGCACGAAGACGCCGTTGCTTGTTTCTGGTTACCCGATTACACCTGCTTCTGCCATTTTGCATGAATGTGCAAAACTTCATGCGTTTGGTGTTCAGTTACTTCAAGCGGAAG
>JAGVJT010000050.1 GCA_020050955.1 Legionellales bacterium
TGAGCGTAAATGATACGAACCATCCGAAAAAAGTGAAGATGCAGCAACATCGAGTGAAAACACAATGTCTTCACCTAATTTAAACCCTGCACGCCCAACTGCTTCGACAAGAAAATCCAACGCTTGCTGATTCGAAGATAGATCAGGCGCAAACCCACCTTCATCGCCAACTGCAGTATTAAGTCCGTGTTCTTTTAAGACTCGACGCAGCACATGAAAAACCTCTGTCCCCATGCGTATCGCTGTTTCAAAGTCCGGCGCACCAACGGGCATGATCATGAACTCTTGAATATCAACATTATTATCTGCATGCATGCCGCCATTTAACACATTCATCATCGGAACAGGTAATGTCATTGTTTCATCATGATGAAGCACACTAAACAAAGGCTTCTGCAGTACAGCTGCATGAGCTCTGGCACATGCAATAGATACCGCTAAGATCGCATTCGCACCTAATTTTGATTTGTTCTCAGTACCGTCTAACGCACATAGTGTCGCGTCGATCGCCGCTTGATCAAGCACAGACGTATTCATCAGCCCGTGATGAATTGTATGGTTAACATGCTCAACAGCTTGGTGAACACCTCGCCCCATGTAGCGCGCTTGATCATTATCACGCAATTCACATGCCTCTAGCCGTCCTGTCGATGCACCTGATGGCACACTCGCACGGCCCATCACACCATTTTCTAATGTCACATCAGCTTCAACGGTTGGGTTACCACGTGAATCTAAAATTTCTCGACCCTTAATACTTACAATACGCATGCGTTGACCCTGCTTTTTAAAATGGTAAGTATTGTTTGACGACGCTGCCAAGATGTCAAGTCACTTTGTGTTTAACTTGACATCTTGGCAGCATTACCGTCACTCTCATGCGGTTTCATTCACATCCATCGACGGCAAGCACGTGATAATGGCAGAACAATCAAGTTCACCAATATCGTCTTTCACTTCGTTATACATGGCTGTCGCACGAGCCGCCAGTGGCGTTTTTACACCAACCATGGTCGCCGCCGCTTGGCTTAAGGTTAAATCTTTTAGCATCATCGTCGTGCTAAATCCTGGTGGATAACCATAATTTGAAGGCGCATGCTCCAACACACCAGGCGCAGGCGCATAATTCGTCATCACCCAACTTTGGCCAGATGATTGTGTCACAACTTCATGTAATTTTTGCGCACTTAATCCTAACTTTTCGGCCAACAAAAATGCTTCTGAGGTTGCCACCATAGAAATACCAAGCAACATGTTGTTACATAATTTTGCAGCCTGACCACTACCAGGTCCACCTGTATGGATTAATGTTTTTCCAATACAAGATAATAATGGTTTCGCAGCCTCAACCACTGCATCGTCCCCGCCAATCATTAATGTCAACGATGCATTCGTCGCCCCAAACACCCCACCTGAAACCGGCACGTCTAGACAACGTAATCCATGAACGCTTGCTTGCTCATGAATTACATGAATAGCTTCCATGCCAATCGTCGAGCAATCAATCATTAACGCATTTTTATCCATCACGCTAAATAAACCATGTTCGCCTAAACAAACAGACTGAACTTGTTGGCCTGTTTGTAACATGGTGATCACAACATCTTGTCCTCGACCTGCTTCTAATAAATCGAGCGCACCAATGCCACCTTGCGCTACAAACGACGCAACAAAGCGTGCTTGTAAATCAAAACCGACCACCCGGTGACCTGCTTTTACCAAATTAATTGCCATGGGCAAGCCCATGTGGCCCAATCCAACAAACCCAATTCGTGCCATGTCTCTCTCCAATTAAGACTGTTTCCCTACGACATCTTGATGTGTCGGCATTGCAAATCCTTGCTCTACATTACGTTCAGCGCTCCAGCGGGACGTGATTGTTTTTAAACGCGTATAAAAGTGAATGCTCTCTGCGCCATGCATGTTAGTGTCACCAAATGACGAGCGTTTCCATCCACCAAAAGGATGACTGACAACCGGCACAGGGATTGGAACATTCACCCCCACCATACCGACATGCACACGTCGTGTGTATTCACGTGCAACATAACCTTGCTGCGTAAAGATCGCTGTTCCATTGCCATAAGGATGACGATTGACCAATGCTAAAGCATCTTCAAACGTTGCAACACGGACAACAGCAAGCACAGGACCAAAAATCTCCTGCTGATAAATAGGCATGTCGACTGTGACGTGATCAAATAGACAAGGACCAACAAAATAACCTTGCGCATAAATAGAGTGTTGAAATGCTCGACCATCCACCACCAATGTTGCCCCAGAAGACACACCTGCATTCACGGCATTTAACACACGCTCTCTGTGTATAGCACTCACAAGAGGCCCCATGTCACACCCAACAACATCGCCTGCATCCACACGAATCGCTTTTACAAGCGGCACAAGCTCCTCCAATAATCGGTCTGCAACATCCTCGCCTACGGCAACCACCACAGAAATTGCCATGCAGCGCTCACCCGCTGATCCAAAGGCCGCCCCCACAATAGCACGCGCAGCATCACGAAGATCTGCATCGGGCATAACCACGCAATGGTTTTTAGCGCCACCAAACGTGTGCGCGCGCTTGCCAGTTGCAATCGCTTTCATGTATATGGATTCAGCAACAGGCGTCGAAGCAACGGCGGTAAAAGTTGCGATACCAGAATGATTGAGTAAATAATCAACTGTTGTTTTATCACCTTGCAAGCAACTCACTACGCCTTCAGGTAGCCCTGCATCCATCAACCATTCGACCAAACGGTTAGGCGCAGAAGGTGCTAACTCTGATGGCTTTAAAATAAACGCATTACCACATGCAATGGCAGGAATCATCATCCAA
>JAGVJT010000150.1 GCA_020050955.1 Legionellales bacterium
ACCAGCCATTTAAGTCCACCATGCTCGAGATGCTTTAACGTTACCTGCAAAAAAATTGCGTAACCATCGTAAAAAAACAGGAACAGTAAATCCGTAATGTTCAATAATGCCAAAAAAAACAGCAGAGATGATTACGAGGATTCCTGTCCAAACACGAATATGCATTAAAAATAAGAAAATGGGGAAGGCTGCGCGAGCGTCTACCATGAAAAAACGAGCTGTCCGAGCCGAATCGCGCCAGTGCGCTGATGGAGAGAAACTGCTGGCCATGTTACCCTCGTTGTGTATGCCGGTGCATTCAGTATAACGTGCTGCTCGGATAATGCAATCACCTATTCGTTAAGTTGATGATCATGTTATCCTGATGTCTTCGAGGTTTTTTTATGTAAGTCATGTTGACAAGAAATGCTATTCGACAGCAGTGTTTATCGCAACGTAGAGCGTTATCGAAACAGGTTCGAGAACATGCGTCGGACCAAATTTGTCACATGATTTGTGCGCTTGATGTTTATAAAAAAGCAACGCATGTTGCTTTATATCAGGCCATTGATGCAGAAGTGGATCTTTCCTATCTGTGGCAGGATGCACAGGCGCATGGTAAATCATGTTACATGCCAGTCATACAACATGATAAAACATTGTCTTTTGGTTTTGTAACGCAAGATATGCCGATGCATTTGAATCGTTTCGGTATACAAGAACCAAAGGCGTTATTTTCGCGCGTGATTGCGCCTAAGCATCTAGACTTGATGTTGATGCCTCTAGTTGCTTTCGATGTGCATGGGACAAGGCTTGGGCGTGGTGGTGGCTATTATGACAGAACCTTGGAGAAAGAGCGTCCACCCTGTTTATTGGGAGTCGCGTATGCTTGTCAACAACAATTTTTTATTCGTGCAGAGCCATGGGATGTTGCATTAACGGGGGTTGTAACGGAATCTGATATTTATTGGTGTCATGATTAGTCCTGTGGTGTGCCGGATGAGTTGGCTAGTTTAGCGAACGAAGTGTAAAAAAAACGAAAACTTATACGCAAGAGCACTTGTCTTATCCAACATTCTGTTAGTCTAATGAATAGACGTAGCATGTGTGTTTAAATATCTGCTATAATGTAAATAATTTAACCTTATTGGTTTTATTAAATGTGTTTTCTCTTGTCCATGTGCTCTGAGGTGCTGTATGAAGTATAAAGCCGATTATGCGTCGTTTTTTGCTGAACAAATAAAAAAAGCGTTTGGGTATTCTGATGCTGCGAAAATAATAGGACGCCTTCGCATGGAAGTCATCGATCCGTTGAGTAAAATGTGTGTTGTGCGTAACAATCCACCGGAAGTTGTGGCGTTAAAGCAAAAAATTGAGTCTGGATGTGCTGATATTACCCAAGTATTAAGCGGCAATGAACCACAATTGTCCGCAGAAGAAACATCTTCACCCCGATTCGGAGGGTAGTGTTTCTTTATTGTTCATGTACATGAGGGAAATGTTTGTCGTGATGTTTGCTTGTTTGAAAAAATGTGATGCTCAAAAATTTTCAAAAAATCACTGCTATAATTCGTTCTGTAGCTTATGATATGGCGTTATTGACTAACGAAGGCTTGTTGCATGCATCATGAAAGATGAATTATCTAAACAACAAACAGATGCTATTTTAAAAATTCTTGATGATCTTGTTGAACAAGGTGGTTGGGAATCTTCCGCGTTTTTACGTGTCATTGGTAAAAAATTACAAGCCATACGAGATGACGCTTCGACTCGTATTGCATCTTATCGCCCTGATAACGCCAAAATAACTTCACATTTGGCGAATCGTGTAGCGTTACGTAACGGGCAACAAGAAATATTTGTTGCATTATATTCATCTGATGGTGCGAATATTCAGTCATGGGAGCGGATTTTAGGTAATCTGCCCAAGCAAATGATTTCAAGACCAATTTATGCAAGTGAAGAAGATGTAAATCAGGCGATACGTGCGAAAGACAACAAAATTAATGAAGCTTATGTTGCTATTTATGTGAATCAAAATGATCTTCTCTCCATGGGAGATAAGACACCACAAGACCGATTCGGTAAATCACTCTTGACACTGAAGGATAAATCATTAAATCTAGAGAATATCAATCGATTTGTGCACGTCTCTGGTATTTATCAGTATGCAAGTGGGCGATTAGTCAAAGAAACTTCTGCGAATGAATAGGGCCGTGTGAAGGAATTTGTAATTTGATGGGTATCGTGTCACGATAACATCTAATGGACACCATAATTTGATGGCTTCGTTAAGGTAGCATAAAGGATGGCTCAACAACCAGCACAGCAATCATCAGGCGATAACTCAATGGCACCAATATGGATTACCATATTGTTGTTTGTCACATTGTATCTTGTCTGGTCAAGCGCGCATGAGTATATCGTTCGTTTTGTTTTTGCAATTAATCTTTTTCAGGCTCAATTGGTCGCTTTGGTTTTAGGGCATGGCACACTTGCTTATGAAATCCAAATGATGCAAACAATTGATCCAAGCTCTGTCGATTGGCCGCAGTTAGTTGAAGTGACTAACCGTGTTGGTATGTACGTTCGATACCCGTTATGCCTTGTCTTGTTTATTGGAGCAGTTATTTTGTATCGTTCTGATATCACAAGAAAATTTCGTCGTGCACACGACATGAAATCGTTACGGGCACAAGAACAAAAAAATTGGCCATGCATTTCGCCTATTGTCGGAGAGGATCTTGCAAAGACGGATATCAACACAGGTCCTTGGGCAATGGCGTTGAATCCTTTAGAATTCGCACGTAAACATAATCTTTTGAAAAAAGAAGATCCGCTTTTAGATAATCCAAATCCTACTTCAAAAGAGATGACAGCGGGTATTCGGAAAGTCGATGCAAAACGAATCTTTACGCT
>JAGVJT010000148.1 GCA_020050955.1 Legionellales bacterium
CACAATGAATTTCATGAACAATGTATTGAACGTATTTTTGTGGACATCATGAAGCATTGTCACCCTCAAAAGCTCACGGTTTATGGGCGATACACAAGGCGTGGCGGATTGGATATTAATCCTTATCGCTCAACAGAACAGCATGTTTCTGCGTTAAATGAGCGTCTTGTTAGGCAATAGGAAGATTGACAGCGAAGAATATCGCTTTTACTATCACTTTACACGATGGCGCGGGGTGCCGAAAGGCTGAGAATAACCCGTTGAACTTGAACTAGTTAATACTAGCGTAAGGACGCCGATAACCATGAACTTCATGGTATTTCTATTTTATGCTTTAGGGCATGAAATCTCTGGCCATCTTGTTTTTATTTACTCAAATTACAAGGAATGGTCATGTTATCTACGCGAACAACATTATTACTCAATTGGTATGCAAACCCTTATCATACGCCTATTTTTGTTGCACATACATTGGGATATTACGAAGATGTTGGTATTAAACTTGCTATCTTAGAGCCCAATGATCCAAGTGATGTGACAGAAATCGTTGGCCTTGGTCATGTTGATTTTGGTGTCAAAGCCATGATTCATACAACTGCTGCACGCGCAAAAGGCTATCTTGTCAAATCCATTGGCACCTTATTAGATGAGCCACCGACTGGTTTAATTGCGTTAAAATCCAGTCAGATTCGTTCATTTCAAGATATTGAAGGCAAACGAGTGGGGTATATTGGTGAATTTGGTAAAAAAATTGTGGACGATTTAGCGAGTCTTGCAGGTATTCATCCTGAGTCTTACCAAACCGTTCGTGTGGGTATGAATGTTGTCGATGCGATTGGACGCGGAATCATTGATATTGGTATTGGTTTTATTAATTTTCAGCGTCTTGAGCTTGAACACTTCTATGGTGAGACTATTTTTTTACGCCTTGATGAGTTGGCGGGTCTTGGTTGTTGTTGCTTTTGCTCCATTCAGTTTATTGTGCCTGAAAAAACATTGGAGGATGAAGCTCTTGTTAAAGGGTTTATGATGGCAACACAGCGAGGGGCGGCCTACACGACTGAACATCCGACAAAAGCTTATGATATTTTATGCCAAACAAAACCACATTTAAGAACACCGTTGCACCATGCTATTTTTGTTCATACGCTACCATTTTTTTCACGAACATTAATCAATGTTCAGCGAGACTGGCAGAAAGTAGGACGGTATTGTCAGCATTTGAAGGTCATTGATAAAGATTTTAACATCAATGATTGTTACACCAATAAGTATCTACCGAGCATGCCTTATGCAGAGATAGAGCCTATTGCGTGTTGTGTTTAATGACGATTCTCCTTGTTTTGATAAAATAGCACGTGCCACATCCAGGATATTTTTCGTACCTCATTACTCGAGATAATAAGAGAAGTGAAAAAAATCAATGCCTGTTTTTCGGCGGCAACATATGATGAAATTGTTATAGTCATACTATCAACGATTTCATCAAAGAGATTCGAATGATAGACGAGCAGAAGATTCAAGTTTATTATCGCGCATTGCTTAATAAAGACGCCCAATATGATGGTTTATTTTATGTGGGTGTAAAAACTACAGGTGTATTTTGTCGACCAACGTGCCCTGCAAGAAAACCTAAATTAGAAAACTGTGAGTTTTTCAACGATGCAAATCGTGCATTATTAGCCTCATTTAGACCTTGTAAACGCTGTAAACCATTGTCTCATCCTCATGAAGTGTCGAATTTAGTACGATTTTTGCTGAATAAAATCGAGCAAGATCCCACAAAACGTTGGAAAAGTGCTGATTTTCGATCATTATCCATTGATGAATCAACAGCAAGGCGACAATTTAAAAAACGTTTTGGGATGACATTTGTCGCATACGCACGTGCAAGAAGGTTAGGAGAGGTTATGAAAGATATTCGTCAGGGTAGTCGCGTCATCGATGCACAACTTCAAGCAAGGTTTGAGTCCGGTAGTGGTTTTCGTGATGCATTTTCAAAAATATTTGGCGATGTTCCTGTTCGTGCAACTAAACCCATGACAGTTCTTTATGCGTCATGGCTCGACACCGCACTTGGCCCCATGATAGTTATTGCAGATGAAGATGCTCTTTATCTTCTAGAATTTGTCACACGACGAGGTTTAGAGAAAGAAGTTGAACGCTTACGTCAACGAGGATTTGCCATCATTCCAGGTGATACGCCTATTATCCAATCGATTAAAACAGAACTTGAAGGCTATTTTGAAGGAACACTTCACGTGTTTAAAACACCTTATCATGTGTTTGGAAGCCCATTTCAACAAAAGGTATGGCATGGTTTATGCAACATCCCTTATGGTGAAACACGAAGTTATGCAAAACAAGCACTTGAGCTTGGTAATGCGAATGCTTATCGTGCAGTGGCAAATGCCAATGGCGCAAATCAACTTGCTATCATAATTCCCTGTCACCGAGTGATTGCAAGTGATGGTACCTTAGGCGGCTATGGCGGGGGACTTGCTGTGAAACAATGGTTGCTTGAGCATGAAAGAAAACATAAAAAAACAAAGGAATATACCCAATCCCAGAGTTTTCAAAGCGAATAGTGATGATTTCCTCAAAATAATTGCAGGATGAATGTAGGTCGGTTATGGTAGTTAAAAGGGACGTTACCGATAAACTATAAACTATTATTAAACATGCTTAAAATTTTTCAAG
>JAGVJT010000016.1 GCA_020050955.1 Legionellales bacterium
CATCCTTTATTAAAACTTAAATAAGGTGTTTGATGTAAATCTAAGCGATGTGGTAGGAATAATCCACTGGACTTGGGATAAATATCAACATGGTGCTGGCGAAGGCGTAAAGCATGCCATGCGAGAGAGCCAAAGTAGGTGTGATGTTCGCTCAATGTTTCAGCGTGCATGGATGCAATCACTAAAATGTAAGTGTTCTTAGCAACACAATAGCAATAACCTTGTTCATAAACGTGTGTACTGTATAGCTCTGTTGGCAGCACCCAGTTAAAAGGAGTGGCATCGTGAGCCTGAGCTAAATAAAATCCAAATAACACATGATTCTCGACAGGTACCAACGTGACGCGTGATAGTGCAGCCGGCTTTTCAAGTAAACGTTGCGTACGATTGCGCATATCGCGCGGTAGTATTAAATGAAGTGCTTCATGTTGTTGAATCACATCAAGCAATGTGACAATACGCCCTTGCAAGTTACATAATGCGCCTGGTCGCATCTGATGTTGTTTGACTTCGCGAACATCGCAGCTCAACTGACCTTGTAAAAAATCTTTATTGTAGGTGCCTTGCACGCTTAAAAGACTAAGGTAGGACAAATCAAACAAAGCGCTTTTTTCTGAGGGTGTTGTTTCTTCTGCGAGTGGGTGAGTGAGCGAGTGTTCTCGTTGAAAAATAAGTTCTGGTGTCATCATGGTTCATTGCTGTGAGGATGGTGCTTAGTGTACCATGGCGATTCTTGATTGTATTTTTTATTTGGATTTACGTGTGACCCATCCTTCCGATGCCAAGCTAATATGGAATTGTCGACGTGGCATGCTTGAATTAGATTTGATTTTGTCGCGATTTATTGAACAGCACTTAGGCATGTTAACACCAGAACAAAAGCAAGTGTTTGCACGGTTATTGGATTTCCCTGATCCTGATATTTATGCTTATTTGATGGGGCAACTCACATCATCTGATCCGGAGATTAGGCACTTTGTCGCACATCTACGAGCTAACAATACTTTTTAAACCATCGTCTGACTATAAGAAGCTTGTATTATTGCTTTATGGATTAACCATGGTTGTTGTCGGATATTCAATAAGTCATGTGATTGTAAAGATGTTAATGATGTTTTGTTTATGTTGTCATGGCTATTTTTTATACCGCAAGGGACAGCCATTAACGCGTCATTGTCAGTTGATGCATCGTGGAAATACATGGTTTTTACAAGCAAACGATGGTTCGATTGAGCGATATCAAAAAATGAACATTCAATTTGATGCAGGATTATTTTTGCGGTTGCAATTAGGCCATGAACGCAGGTTTAAGCGCTATCTTGTGCTGTTTTCTGACCAATTAACGAAAGAAGAGCGCCGATTGCTTTATCTCGGTCAATTGTCTGATGTTAAACCTAAACAGAAAATGGATGTGTCATGCTAAATCATGTTCAATCGATACTCGATGTGAATCACCTCAGCTTTGAGTATGCTGAACAGCTTTTGTTGCATGATGTTCACTTTTCTCTTTTTTCTGGCGATATTTTACATGTTAAAGGTCAAAATGGTGCTGGTAAAACAACGTTGTTGAAGTTATTAGCGGGATTATTGCATCCGACAGTTGGTGAAATTTGTTATCAAGGGCTTTCAATTCAAAAACAGCATGAGCATTATCGTCAATCCATGTGTTATGTAGGACACAAATCAGGTGTTCACGCGTTATTAACACCACGTGAGCATTGGTATCTTGCCTTGCCTCATGTAACCAGTAACGTGTCGTTTGAGGATGCCATGGAAACATTGGGGCTTTCTAAGATAAGTGATGTTGCGTGTTATCTATTATCAGCAGGACAACGTCGTCGTGTTGCATTGTTGCGATTGTTAACAAGTGATGCGTCGTTATGGCTGTTAGATGAACCATGGGTTGCGCTAGATAAACAGGCAAGTCTTATGTTGCAACGTATGCTTGAAAGGCATGTGCATTCCCAAGGCATGGTTGTGTTGACATCTCATCAAGCGATGCCGTTTGATGAGATGTATTATCGAGTGTACGAGCTATGATTTTAAAATTTTCAAAAAGCTTTTTTTACCAAGCGTTTCGACGTGAAATGACATTACAACGTCGTCAATTACGTGTGCTTTTGAACGCATCGTTACTTTTTTTCATGATTTTAATTTTTTTCCCATTGGCTTTTCCTGCCGATCGAACACTTCTTAGACTAGTGTTTCCTGGATTATTTTGGATTTCAATTTTATTTTCTTTTTTTCTCTCGTCAGAGCATTTGTTTTTACAAGACGATGAAGATGGGGTGTTAGAACAATGGTTAATTTCACCGATTTCGGTGCATGTTATTATCCGTGCAAAGCTTATCGCATATTGGATGTTTTATACCTTTCCGTTATTGTTGTTGTGTCCTCTTGTTGCGGGTTTTTTTGAGCTTCATATTCATGAAGTTGGTGTGCTGATGTTAAGTGTTTTAAGTGGTACACCTGCTATTTTCATGTGTTGTGCGCTTGCGGCTTCTTTTTCAACTGGACTAAAGCAAAAAGGCATGTTCATGGCATTAATTTTGTTACCCTTGTCGTTGCCTGTGATGATTTGGGGCAGTGGAACATTAACTGTGGCTATGCAAGGATTGCCAGTTAGCGGTGAGTTGTCATTACTCTTGGCCATGAGCCTTCTGGCGATGCTTACATTACCTTGGTGTATTGCAGGAGCAATTCGAATAAGCATGGGTAATTAAAGACATGAATGATAAAATTTGTTAGAATGTTGACCTTTTCGTTGCTTTGAGTTTTTCATTTCATGTGGTCCTTACTCTATCAAATGGCATCTCCTAAGGCATTTTATCGTCTAACAAAAGCTTGGTTGCCTTGGGTTTCGAGCATTGCGTTATTTTGCTTGTTATCCGGTGCGATTTGGGGATTGTTTTTTACCCCACCTGATTATCAACAGGGCGATGCTTTTCGCATCATCTATGTCCATGTTCCTTGTGCCTTTTTATCCATGAGTTTGTATGCTTTCATGGGATTTTTAAGTCTTTTATTGTTGGTGTGGCGAATTAAATTAGCTGGAATGTTGCTGGTTGTTGTGGCTGAAATGGGTGCTGTGATGACGGCTCTTGCTTTGATAACGGGCAGTATTTGGGGTAAACCCATGTGGGGCGCTTGGTGGGTTTGGGATGCACGATTAACATCTGAGCTGATTCTTTTATTGCTGTATGCCGCAGTTTTGGCGACCTATCATGCTTATCAAAATAAAGAGCAAGCTGATAAGCTTATCGCGCTGCTGGCTCTCGTTGGTCTTGTGGATTTGCCTATTATTCATTACTCGGTTTCTTGGTGGAATACGTTACATCAAGGTGCAACGTTTTCTGTGTTGGCCAAGCCGCATGTTGATGTAAGCATGTTACCGCCATTCATCCTCACGTTGATTGGCTTTAGCTTGTATTGTGCAAGTTTTATTTTAATGCGAGCGCGTGAGGCTGTGTTATGGCGTGAGCGTCGACAACAGTGGGTAAAAGCATGGTTTAAGGAGACAGGTCATGAATGACATGATTATGTTGTTTTCAATGGGGGATTATGGCGCTTATGTGTGGTCTTCTTATGGTCTTGTGGGGGCGGCGCTAATACTTGGTATTTGGTATACGAAACGCCACAGTTTGCGAACACGACAAGCATTGCGCGATTGGTTTTATCGTCAGGATATCTAATGCACTCAGTTCGCCGTCGAAAAATAATTACCATCTTATGCTCTCTCACGACGCTAGGTCTTATCATTGGGCTTGTGTTGTATGCATTGCGTCAAAACATTAGCCTATTTTATACGCCGACAGAATTGGTCGATGGTCATGCACCATATCAACACACCATTCGAATGGGGGGTATGGTGGTTAAAGGTAGTGTTGTTCGTGATCATACCTTAGACGTTCAATTTGATGTAACCGATTATCATGACACCATCAATGTGGTCTATCATGGTGTGCTGCCTGATCTTTTCCGTGAAGGCAAAGGTGTTGTAGTTCAAGGCCAATGGGATGGGCATTCGCGTTTCAACGCAAGCATTGTTTTGGCAAAACACGATGAGAACTACATGCCGCCTGAAGTGAAAGCGATACTTCAGCCGCAGCAATCACCATCGGCTAATGTTATTCGCCAAAAGGACAAGGTATGATTGCTGAAATTGGTCTTTTTTGTTTAATACTGGCGTTATTTTTTTCCATCTTACTTGTTGTTGTGCCATGCATCGGTTTTTGGAAGAACAACATGACATGCCAACAAGTCGCTACTCGTTATGTGTGGGCACAATTTGTATGCGTTGGGCTCGCTTATTTATGCTTAACCGTGTGTTTCATGCAAAATGACTTTACGGTTTCTTATGTGTTACTTCATTCAAGTCTAAAGTTACCTTGGTTTTATAAATTTTGTGCTGTATGGGGCGGGCATGAAGGCTCCATGCTGCTTTGGATCATGGTTTTAAGCGCATGGATGGTTGCTGTTTGTCGGTTTAGTCAAACATTAGAGCACGCTTTTCGTGTGCGTGTGTTGGTTGTTCTTGGCATGTTAAGCATTGGCTTTTTATTATTTTTGCTAGCAACGTCCAATCCTTTTGCACGCCAGTTTGATGTTTTAGATAGCGTTGGTCGTGATTTAAACCCATTGTTACAAGATCCGGGGTTTCTGTTTCACCCGCCTATGCTCTACATGGGATATGTTGGTTTTTCTGTGGCGTTTTCATTTGCTATTGCCGCATTGTGGCTTGGTCGTGTTGAATCTGTATGGTCTAAATGGGCAAGGCCATGGACGCTTGCCGCATGGTGTTGTTTAACACTTGGCATTACGCTAGGCAGTTGGTGGGCTTACCGCGAGCTTGGTTGGGGCGGTTGGTGGTTTTGGGATCCTGTGGAAAATGCTTCCTTCATGCCGTGGTTACTTGGAACAGCATTGTTGCATTCACTTGCTGTGAATGAACAGCGTCATCAATTACATGCGTGGACATTGTTACTTGCAATTGGCGCATTTTCATTAAGTTTAATTGGAACATTTTTAGTGCGTTCTGGTGTCTTAGTCTCAGTGCACGCATTCGCAGTTGATCCTGCGCGAGGCATGTTTATTTTGTTATTTTTGTGGACGGTTATTGGTGGTTCACTGCTTTTATTTATGTGGCGCGCACGTGCATTATCATCCGCACCATTATTGCATGCTATGTCACGTGAGGGTGCATTATTATTAAACAATGTCTTTCTTGTGGCGGCCATGCTCACTGTTTTATTAGGGACAGTTTATCCCCTGTTAGTCGATGGTTTAGGACTTGGTAAATTATCGGTAGGTGCTCCTTATTTTAATACTGTTTTTGTGCCATTTATGATGCCGTTACTTGCATTGATGAGTGTGGGTGTTAGTATGCGTTGGCAGCGCGATAGTGCTATTCGAGTACTAAAACAATTGCTAAGTCCTGTAAGTTTTAGTCTTGTAAGTGCTTACGTGTGCATGTGTTTTGCAAAAAAAACGTTTGAATTGTCTATTTTTTTAGGTCTTTTCCTGGCAATTTGGATTATCGTCAGCAGTTTATTAACATGTTTCCAACGTGTGAAACAGCGAGGTTTTTTCGTAGGTCAAGCATTTTTAGGTATGATCATCGCGCATATTGGTGTGGCCATGAGCGTGATTGGGATGGTGGCATCATCAGGATTTGGTCTGCAGGAAGATATCAAAATGTCGCCAGGAGAACATGCGATGGTGGCGAATTATCGTGTCGATTTTGTAAGTGAATCAAGTTTGACTGGTCCGAATTATCACGGCAGCAAAGTTTGTTTTAAAGTGACAGGTAGCGGTAAGTCAAAGATCATTTTTCCAGAAAAACGCGTTTATGATGTTGGTAACATGGCGATGACCGATGCGGCCATTGATGTGAATTTATTTCGAGATATTTATATCGCACTTGGTGAGCCGTTAGATACTGATGCGTGGTCTGTTCGATTGTATTATAAGCCTTTTGTTCGCTGGATCTGGGCGGGTGGTTTGTTGATGATGTTAGGTGGTGTGTTAGCATTATTTGACAGACGTTATCGGTATGCGCCTAGACAACACGCAAGGATAACATCATGAGTTTTTTATCATGGCGTGTGATTCCATTGATTGTATTTTTGTGTCTGAGCTTTTTTTTGTGGCGAGGATTATCGCTTGATCCACAGCAATTACCGTCGACTAAAATTAATCAGCCTGTTCCATTTTTTAAATTACCAGCATTAGATGACCCAAACGATCGGTTATCTTCTGATGATTTAAAGGGACGAGTGGTGCTTTTAAATGTTTGGGCGAGTTGGTGCGCAACATGCCTTGATGAGCATGATTTTTTGATGAGTCTTGCACATCAAGGTGTGGTTATTTACGGTTTAAATTATAAAGATGATCTACAACGTGCACGTGCATGGCTTGTGCAAAACGGAAATCCTTATACCGCCATTGGTGCAGATACGACAGGTCGTAGTGCAATTGATTTTGGGGTGTACGGCGCACCTGAGACATTTTTAATCGATAGCAAAGGCATGATTCGTTATCGGCACACGGGGGCGTTGAATGATGCAACGTGGCAGCGTGTTTTTTTACCTCAAATACGTTCTTTAACCTCTGATGTGAAATAATGATGCGCCAATTTTTATTGAAAGTTATATTGTTATTGTTTTTGCAGCCAGTTACGCATGCTGAAGCATTATATCCTTTCAGCAAGCCAACACAACAAGCGCAATTTTATCATTTATTGCGCGATCTTCGTTGTTTAGTGTGTCAAAACCAAGATCTTGTGGATTCTAATGCTGAATTGGCGCGTGATTTGCGTGAAGAAGTGTATCGTTTGGTGCAAGAAGGAAAAAGCGACGATGATGTCATGCACTATTTAACGGTACGTTATGGTGATTTTATTTTGTTTAAGCCTCCTGTAAAAAGCATCACTTTTCTTTTGTGGGGCGCGCCTTTGTTATTTTTAAGTATTGGTCTTTTAATTTTTCGGCGAACGACACGTCATGAATGAATGGTTTTTGTGGATAAGTTTAGTTAGTCTTGCTTTGGTAGCCATTGGAGTTGCTTTATATCCGTTTCGTTGTCATAAAAAATCGGTGGTTGCTGCGTTTTTGGTGTCATTGCTAGGACTAAGTGGCGCATATTTTCATTGGGGCGCGGGTATCATTTGGCAGCAATTTGTTCAGCGTCAAATATTGCTTCAAGATGTTCAATCCATGCTTTCGTCTAAAGAAAAAATTAACGTTTTGATTACACGCTTGAAACCTCGTTTAACTAAAACACGAGAAGGAGCGAAAGGGTGGTATTTATTAGGTAAGCTTTATCTGATGCAACATGAATTAGATGCGGCAAAAGATGCGTTTGCATTAGCGCATCAACTTAATTTAGATGATGTGCAAATAACGCTTCATTATGCCCAATGTTTATGGGAAATGAATCAACAAGTGTTCACGCCAGAAGCGCGAAAATTATTGCAAAGTGTTTTAGCGAAGCATCCTCATGAACCTGATGCATTGGCGATGCTTGCGATGGATGCATTTTCAACTAAACACTATGAAGACGCTATTCACTATTGGACAACATTGCTTCGCGGGCTCCCTGTTCAATCTGATGAAGCAAAAGCGATTGAAAAAGCCATCCGTCAAGCGAAAGAACAAATGCATTAATGACATAAATAACCATCGAAATGAATTAATTCTCAC
>JAGVJT010000102.1 GCA_020050955.1 Legionellales bacterium
ATCTTGAAGCTAGCTCCAGTGACGCTTTTTTTGATGATGAGCCGTTAAATGAGGACTTTGATGCAAAAGAAGACCATTCACTTCATCATGCTCATGCCGAAGCAGCAGAAGACTCGCATCATGCTTTTCACGATAAGCATTTAGCAAAAACGCTTGACGCTACTCAATTGTACTTGGGTGAAATTGGATTTTCGCCGCTTTTAAGTGCTGAAGAAGAAGTTCGCTATTCTAAACTCGCTTTAAAAGGCGATGTTGAAGCACGTAAGATCATGATTGAGTCGAATCTTCGATTGGTGGTGAAAATTTCACGACGTTACATTAACCGTGGATTACCATTGCTAGATCTCATTGAAGAAGGTAATTTAGGGTTAATGCGCTCTGTTGAAAAATTTGACCCAGATCGGGGGTTTCGTTTTTCAACGTATGCCACGTGGTGGATACGGCAAACCATTGAACGTGCGATTATGAATCAAACACGCACTATTCGATTACCTATCCACGTTTTGAAAGAGTTAAATGTTTATTTGCGTGCAGCACGGCAATTAACACAAAAGCTCGATCACGAGCCATCTGCTGAAGAAATTGCAGACATGCTTGATAAACCACTGGAAGATGTGGAGAAAATTTTAAGTTTAAACGACAAGATTGCATCAATTGATAGTCCTGTGGGTTCGGATGAAAATAAATCGCTTCTTGATACCATTGCGGATGAAAACAGCCTGAATCCTGCTGAACTGTTGACTGACGAGAACATGAGTCAGCAAATGGAGAGCTTGTTAGATAAGTTAACTGACAATCAACAAGAAGTGATTGCGCGACGGTTTGGTTTACGTGGCTTTGAAAAGGGTACATTAGAAGAAGTGGGACGTGAAATTGATTTGACTCGAGAGCGTGTCCGACAAATTCAAGTGGAAGCACTCAAAGCACTGCGATTACTTTTGGAAAAAGAAGGGTTAACGCAAGACGATTTATTTTAACAGTAACCTACCTAAGTGGTTTGTTTATGGTATCCATGGTTCCCGCGAACAAGTCGCGGGAAATAATATGTAAATTTAAATAACCGTTCTTAATATATTTTACCAGCTGACAATTTTCTCTGGCGGGCTTTGTAAGCTGCAAATTTCTGACACACTACCATCAGCGCAAATCACCATCCCAAACGGATCTACTTTCATCACACCACCTTGCCACAAACAACAACCTGCTATTTTTTGTAAATCCATGACAGCATGACGCGTGCAATAGCAAGCTGAATATTCGCCATTTCGACAAACAAAACGCCCGACGGACGAATCGCAATAAGAGATGCCACCGCTATTGCCCCCACAGCAATTAGGCCCTTCACACGAACTGGCAAGGCTTGTGAATGATAAGGTTGATAAAAAAGTTACGATTGCCAGTAATCCAGAGCGTTTTTGCATGATGCGTTGTCCATAAAATTAAAAAAAATCCTTCTTTTTTTGAGTATAGCGTATTTACTCTTCAAGCAATGTAGTTTCTTGAATATCCAGTTCAACAGATTCAATTTTTTGAAAACGTTGCGTTATTTTTTTTGCAGATGTATTAACTTCGCTCACGTCTTGTTGAGCTTGGTCGATGTGTTTTGATAAATTGTCCATGCGTTTTTCAAATCGTTGAAAATCACCTGCTAAAGCATGGAGGTGTTTTTGAATAATATGAACCTGACGTTTGGTGGCATCATCTTTTAAAACAGCACGTGCGGTGGTGAGTACGGCCATTAATGTACTAGGTGATACTAACCATACTTTTAGGCGTTGTGACAGTGCGATGATATCAGGGTAATTGGCATGTATCTCTGCAAAAATAGCTTCGGCTGGGATAAACATCATTGCGCCATCCGTTGTTTCTTGGGGAATGATGTATTTTTCTGCGATGTCTTTTAAATGTTTTTGTAAATCTTGACGAAATTGTTGTTGCAGTGTTTTTTGTTCTGTTGAGAGACGATCAGTGTTCATGATTTTTTGATACGTTTCCAGTGGAAACTTCGCATCGATGACAATATTTCCCGTAGGCTCTGGCAGAAATAAGATACAATCGGCGCGTTTTTGATTACTTAACGTGTATTGCAAACTGTAATGCGTGCTTGGAATCATGTTAGCAATCAATGCACTTAATTGCACTTCTCCAAACGCGCCGCGCGCACGCTTATCGACTAAAACATCTTGTAAACTCATGACATGTGATGACAATTCCGTGATTTTTTTCTGCGCCTCATCAATGATGGTCAAGCGTCGCACCACGTCTGTAAACGTTGATGATGTTTTTTCAAATCCCTCAGTTAAGCGATGATTCATTTGGTGCGTTAATGTTTGAAGATGATGGCGTATTTCTTCAGTGAGGGTTTGCAGATGTGTTGTGAGGCTTTGTGCGTGCTGCTTAAAGCTATGATGAATCTGCTCGCGAACATCAACCATGTGTTGTTGAATATTAGTGGTGATGAGTTGTTGATTGGAGTGTGTTGTCAGGCTAATTTTTTCGCTTAACGTGTGCTGACCAGTTTGATAGAGTTGTTGAAGATCCAT
>JAGVJT010000239.1 GCA_020050955.1 Legionellales bacterium
ATTTAACGCTCGTGGGTGATACCTCTGATAATGTTCCGGGTGTTGCAAAATGCGGACCTAAAACTGCATCAAAATGGCTTTTCCAATATCAAACACTTGATAATCTTGTTTCACATGCGCATGAAATTGGCGGCAAGATAGGTGAATCATTACGTGCAAGCATCCCTCAATTGGCATTATCAAAAAAACTTGTAACAATAAAAATCGATGTTGAACTTCCTCAAACCATTGATAAGCTTACACTACAACCCGCTGATCATCATCAATTGCTCACCTGGGCGCACGAACTCGAGCTCAAAGGCTGGTTAAAAGAGTGGGAACAGCAGGATAAAAAACCGACCCTCACTGAGCAGCATATACCATCGATGACAACCCTATCCATCAACCCCGTCATCGTCATCAACAGCGAGAGTACTTTCGCCGATTTTGCAAAACAATGCGCACAAGCGTTAAAACTTTGTATTCATGTTCATCTTGAGCAAGATAGACTGATGGGTATTGCCCTTGCCATTGACACGCATCAACCATTCTATGCACCATGCGATACAAAAGAAGCGCTCTCACTCTTACAAAGCAAACTAAAACCACTTCTAGAACAAACTGATTGCATCAAAATAGGTCATGATTTAAAACGCGATTACACCACGCTCAAACATCACGGTATCACGTTAAGCTGCATGGCATATGATACGATGCTTGAGTCTTATTTAAGCAATAGCACCACAAAACAACACGATTTAGCCACCCTGATGCAACTGCATCTACCAGAGCAACGTACAGATGATAACGTAGAACATCTTAAAGCCGTACATATCCTTGCGTTGCACAACATCTTATATCCAACGCTCAATGAACGTTTACAACATGTTCTTCGTGCTATTGAAATGCCACTTGTTTCAATTTTAGGTGACATGGAATTCCATGGTGTGCTTCTTAATACCCACCAACTTGCCGAACAAGGCACACGCCTTCATGCACAAATAAACACACTCGAAGAAGAAGCACATGCACTTGCAAATCGCACGTTTAATTTAAACTCGCCAAAACAATTGCTTGATATTCTCTATCATGAACAACAACTTCCCGTTTTAGCCAAAACACCAACAGGTAGCCCTTCTACCGCAGAAACTGTATTACAAGAGCTCGCATTAAATTACCGATTACCTGCTGTTATTTTAGAATATCGAAGCCTCACAAAGTTAGTATCAACCTACATTGAAGCACTGCCCAAACATGTCGCACCTCATACGCATCGTGTTCACACATCATATAATCAAGCAATTACGAGCACCGGGCGATTATCCTCAAGCGATCCAAACTTACAAAACATCCCGATTAAGCATCATGAAGGCCGCCTCATTCGCAAAGCTTTTATCGCGCCACCGAAGCATCGAATATTAACCGCTGACTACTCACAAGTTGAATTGCGCATCATGGCGCACCTTTCTAAAGACAGTCAACTTCAAGATGCTTTTTCAAAAGGCTTAGACATTCATACTGCCACTGCAAGTGAGATTTTCTCTACCCCTTTAGAAAGCGTGACAGCAGAACAGCGCCGCCGCGCAAAAGCAGTCAATTTTGGGCTGATTTACGGAATGTCCGCATTTGGTCTTGCAAAACAATTAGGCATTGAACGCCGTGATGCACAACATTACATGACGCTTTACTTTGAACGCTACCCAGGCGTTTTACACTACATGCAACAAACACGCGAACAAGCACACGAACAAGGTTATGTCGAAACACTTTTTGGACGACGCTTGCTGATTCCAGAAATTAATTCTCGCAATAAAATGCGCCAACAAGCAGCCGAACGCATGGCCATTAATGCGCCCATGCAGGGCAGTGCGGCAGACATCATCAAATATGCGATGATTGCCGTGAGTAACTGGCAACATAACGGCATCGACATGATCATGCAAGTGCATGATGAATTGGTGTTTGAAGTACCCGAAGAGCGGGTCGATGAGGCCAAAGAAGGTATTCGTCATTGCATGGAGCATGCCATCAAACTTGATGTCCCTTTGATCGTGTCTATTGGCATTGGTGCTGATTGGAATGAGGCGCATTAATTAGCATGGATAAACCACAAAAATCCAGCACGACGGGAACAATCAAAGTCTCCGAGAAGCTGAAGAAGGTATGGGCATTTCTTCCTCTATAGATAAATTACTCATCTCATGTCTTAAAAGCGAGTTCGCACGCAATCCAGCTAACGCAGACAAACAAGAGGGTGGCGCCGAGGGGAGGCTTTTAAATAAATCATATTGATTAATGAGAAGTAATAATTCGCCCGTTTGCTCAGTAACGCCCAATTGACTCTGGATACCATGCGCTGTTAATTTTTCCATGGCACCATCAAAATCATGAGACTCATTAGAAAATCATGTTGATGGCAGAGGCAAAGCTGATGACGACGCCACCGATATCCAGATGTCAAACGTTCGCCTTCTTTGTCAAATAATAAGGGCTCAATCTGCTTTAACGATTAAATTGATGCCACACCACTCGTGCGAAAAGTAATTTTTAATGATAATTTGCGCATCATTCGTCTTTCCAAACGTAAGTAACCTCTATCAGTCTTTTTTAAGTCATATCATTCTAGATTACTTCACTTCGTTCGCAAAAACGACGATTTAATGGCGCAGCCAAGAGAAGTCTCACAACAATTGATACTCTTTTTTGAGTTATGCTATGATAGAACGGTGTGTATTACATTTACGTTCGTTTCTATCAATTCATTAATTTACACACAAAGATAACCTCAAACGAACTCATAAGCAGGAATCACTGAATGATTAAAACAATTGCCCAATTTTTTCGGCGACTTTTTTCGTGCCGCAACTCACAAACAAGACAACAAGGCGTTATTAAATTTTTTGACAGAAAAAAACGCTTTGGCTTTATTGTTGCAGATAAACAAGAATATTTTTTTCATGCCACTGCAACCAAATCAGAAAACTTCAAAAATTTACGTGACGCAACGCACGTAACTTTTATCGTTATTCAAGGTAAAAAAGGCCCCCAAGCAGATAAAATTGAATTAATCTAACGAGTGGAGCAACATCGTGTCTTCCAACGACAACGTCCGAGAGTGTATTTTACATTTAAACGAATACCTGCATGCTCAAGTACTTGGGCAAGCAAGCCTTGTGTCGCGTCTTTTGATTGCATTACTTGCGGATGGGCATCTTCTCGTCGAGGGTGCACCTGGTCTTGCAAAAACCAGAGCCGTAAAAGCACTTGCGATTGGCGTTGAAGGACACTTTCATCGTATTCAGTTTACCCCGGATTTACTCCCAGGAGATTTAACAGGAACCGATATTTATCATCCTGAAGATGGCTCTTTTGTATTTCAATCGGGGCCTATTTTTCATGAAATGCTGCTTGCCGATGAAATTAACCGCGCACCAGCGAAAGTTCAATCTGCTTTGCTTGAAGCCATGGCGGAACGTCAAGTCACGATAGGGGGAAAAACATACCCGCTTCCCGCATTATTTCTAGTGATGGCGACACAAAATCCCATCGAACAAGAGGGAACCTACCCTCTTCCTGAAGCACAATTAGACCGGTTTTTGATGTATGTCAAAATCAGCTACCCTGATGCTTCAATTGAGCATGACATTCTAATGCTGGCTAGACAAGAAGCGCTGCATGCTTTA
>JAGVJT010000092.1 GCA_020050955.1 Legionellales bacterium
TCTTTTTCTTCTTTTTGTTCTTCTTTTGATTGAGCACTTTGAGCACCTGCTACACTGGAAAAACCATTGCCTTGCTTATTGCCCCGTGAAAAATCCTCTTTGACCATGCTAATTTTTTGCAACTTGAAACCTGTCTGTGCTTTGATACCTTCCAATTCTTGGTTAAGCTGCTCTCTAATAGAACTTTTTTGCTCGTAAGGCTTATCACGAGCATCTCTTCTTGCGGCGTAATTTCGACCAACTTGTGCGAGTAATTCATGACCTTTTTCTGGAGACAACGAGCCTTGTTGTGCGCCCCCGCGAATACACATAGTTGCTTGTCGAAGTTCTTCTGCATCATAATGATCAATGGATTGATCAGTCGATGTACCTTGCTCATCACTTCTGTAACCCGTAGCTTGATTTCGGGAAAGCGTCTCATCAAACTCTGCGGTTTTAAGTGTTAAATACTCTTTTTCTTCTTCTGTAGAATTAACTTGTTGGCTAGTGCTGGGGTTATAATCTGCCGCTGTTTGATTTCCTAAGTTGTTAATCGCTTCATGCGCAGACTGCGCTTTATTAAGATCTTTATTATCATATAATTTATCCGCTTGCGCAGACACTTGCCGAAGTAAATCATGGCCTTGTTCGACACTAATGGCACCATTTTTAGCATTGTCATAAATTTTATTTACTGCTCTATCAATAACTCTAGAATCATGCGTATTTAAATGCCCACCATAATACTCCCTATCCCAAGAGTCCCAATGCATGATTGTATTAGCATCAGCCCTATCGCTAATATTTTGTGCTTTTAAACGAAGATAATCGAGTTGGTCAACTGGCATGATAAATCCTTTATCTGTCTATAATTACAATATAGCATCAAACCATCATGATTTATAACATGAAAAAAACTCAAATCAACAGAATAAATGTCACGTAAGTGAGCAACAATCTTTTTAATTGACTAGCGTCCATCCTGAAAAATGACGCCCATTGCGAGAGATACAACGTTCTAATCCAATAAATCCTAATAAAGCACCATACGCGTGCCATGCATGTACAGGAATAATGGCGTATTGCGTTGCATTGTAGAGCATCAATGATGATGCAAAAATCATCCATGCCCAAGGCGTATAAATCGTCGCATGCCTTAATGAATATTGAAAAGCACAAAGTAGTGCCAGACCAAAAAAAACACCCCCCACGACATCAAAAACATTGTGATAATCATAGTGGATGAGTCCAAATGCGATGCCTAATAGCACCATCATTACAATCACTCGAAATGGCCAAAACAAAAAGCGACTTGCTAACCATCCATAAAAAACAACCGACAATTGCATGTGCCCACTTGGAAACGCATACCCTATTTTATGCAGTGTGGGTGATAATGGAATTTTAAACGTGCCTTTCAAGGCAACATTGACGACTAAATCAAGCGCGCATAAACAACTTGCCTGAAAAAAAATGCGTCGACTCACCTTTAAAAAACCCAGTATCATCAAAGGCAAGATAAGCGTAATATGGCTGAAAAATAAGAAAAAATTAGCCAGATAGTCTTTCACCATCGATGCATGAATACTCATCATCGCTTAGCCAACAGACGCCGCTATGGACAACCGTTGCGTGAGTATTTGTTTTTTCATTTCCACTTTCATCAACTGAAATAGCTGATAACCCATCAAAATAAAAAAGACTAGCGTTGGCAATTCTCGACTCACACGAATCATTGATACAAATGCTGTGTCCATGTTCGTCTGATCAAGAAAGCAATAAAAACTAGGAAGGTAAAAAAAGCTACCGGCTGTCAATAAAATTGTTCGCTGCTTTTCTGTAAATAACGTGTAATCTTTGCTTAAGTAAATCATCGCAACGATGGGTAACATCGACGTGTACTGATATTCCCAAACCGTATTATAACTTAAGAAGAAACTTGTAGAAGACAACATCACTAGCAATAACAATAACCGTAATCGCACAGCACGGTCTTGAATAAACGGCAAACAACACGCAAAACTTAAACAAATCAAAATAGGTGATAAAAAAACGATACTCGGAATTTCTCGACTAAACAATGTGTCCATAAAAACAGGAAATGAAAAATTTTCAATGTGGTTAAAACGATACCCCGATTGTGCAATCAAGTTAAACCAATGAATCGCATTATCCTTCATGTGAGTGGTTAAAATGTATTGATTTTTATAAATATTCATCGTTTCTTTGATGAATGAAAAATCAAGCATCGCAGATAAGCGCACTTTCCATGATAAGTGCTCTGGATTAAACAACGGAATAAACAACATAAGGCATGAAACAACAGTGTAAATCACCAATGCGATAATCATGGTACGACGAGTTTCTCGCGTGAGTAACAAAATGGGAACTAACAAAATCACCACAGGTTTTGTGAAAAAGGACAAAAGTAACCCGAATAACAATTTCTTTTGACCACGTTGGCCTGTTACATCTGCTCCCATCTCATAAAGTGCTAATAAAATCAGTGCAATAGAACAAACCAACGGCGCGTGCATGTTTCCAACATAAAACATCCAATACAACGGAAACGCGAGTAGAAAAAAACCATAGTACAAGGGCTTCTCTTCTGTGGTTGCTGCATGACGCGCAAAAAGTGCACCGCAATAAATCATAATACTTAACGAAAATAAAACAAACGCAATGTAACTTAACCAAGGGGGAAGAAAAGCAAACCATGGCATGACCAGAATGCTGAATAGAGGATGAGCCAGATACCATGTTGCATAAGGGCCAAACGCCACACCATTCCATGAATCATACATACTGCGATGTTCTAATAGATTTAAAAACGATTTAGGCAGTGCAAAATAATCAATGCCTTGGACATGTGCATGTTGTGCTGCCCAGAAAAAAGCATCAAACCACCCGCATTTTAACGACATAAGCATGCCAAAAACCCATGCTACAATAACCCACGGAAAGTATCGCGACATCAATCCTGTTTGGTTCATCACATCACACCATCAATCATTATGCACAATAGCATAGCAAGTAACCGTCTCTCATCATAGCCTATGGCTCATTTTATCATTGCATTATCATGTATTGTCATGAATAATCTCCACGAAAAACGGATATTCATGCGTGAAAGGAGCACAGAAAAGATGGACCAATCCCAAAATAATAACTTACCATCACTAGATTCACTACATCATGATATTTCAATAAATACCACTGTTTCTCGTAAAAAACTCGTTTTCTTTTTCTGCATCATGATAGCGCTTATGATTGCCTCATACAGCAACCATTTTCACAATGATTTTCATTTCGATGACAGCCATGTTATTCAAGGTAACCCGTTTATCACCACGCTTAAAAACATTCCGCTCTTTTTCAAAGATGCTTCTACCATCAGTTCACTGCCAAGTAATCAACAATATCGTCCAATGGAGGCAACAACACTTGCCATTGACTATTGGCTAGCAGGTGGACTCAATCCGTTTTGGTTTCAATTATCAACATTTTGTTGGTATGTCATTCAATGCATCATGATGTATTTTTTCTTTTTGAAAATAACAAATGCAGCTCTTATCAGTCGTTGGAATCCTTATTTTGCGTTTGCTACCACAACATGGTACAGCGTGCATGCAGCGAATGCCGAAACCATTAATTATATCTGCGCACGCACTGACGCATCATCAACATGCTGGCTGATTTTAGCATTCATTACATTCATCTATTTGCCACGTACACGAAAATGGGGGCTTTATCTTGTTCCTTTGATTATTGCCGCACTATTCAAACAAACAGCCATTGTTTTCCCCGCACTGCTTTCATTGTATGTTCTCTATTTCGAACAGCAATCTGGACTTCGTGATCTTTTTAATCGTCAAACACGACGTACGCTTCTCTTGTCTCAGTTAAAAACCACAGGACCATCATGGGTTATTTGTGCCATGCTATACCTGTTTGTCCGCAGCATGGACCCCAGCACTTTTAGTTCTGGTGGAACATCGGTTTATCATTACATGATCACACAGCCTTTTGTCTTTATTCACTATTTTTTTACTTTTTTACTGCCACTGCAATTAAGTGCCGATACAGATTGGTCAACATTACCGAGTATCATCGATGATCGTTTCTTTGCAGGTGCAACCTTTATCATTATCATGATCACTGTTGCAATTAAAACCTCAAATCGTGCATCAACACGTCCCATTTCATTCGGTATTTTTTGGTTTTTTATCGCACTTCTTCCAACGTCAAGCTTTATTCCATTAGCAGAAGTCATGAACGATCACCGCATTTTTTTTCCTTTTGTCGGACTAACATTAAGCATGGCATTTACAATCTATAACACTCTCATAAAAAACGAAGCTTACCTTAAAACAAAACCACTTTTTCCTAGCATCTTACTATTAAGCATCACAGTCCTTATTAGTGCCCATGCCTATGGCACTTATCAACGAAACATCATTTGGAAAACGGAAGAGTCGCTTTGGTATGATGTCACAGTTAAAAGCCCTCAAAACGGACGAGGCCTTATGAATTATGGTTTGACACAAATGGAAAAAGGCCATTACGATATCGCAGAGAAATACTTTTTAAACGCTTTACAATATACCCCTTACTACAGCAGCTTACACATCAATTTGGGTATCTTAAATAATGCAATAGGCAAGCTAGACGAGGCCGAAAAATACTTTGAAAATGCTGTTCGCTATGATCAACATACACCTGCAATTTTAAATTATTATGCACAATTTAATTTAACAAGACGTCCTAAACTTGCAGAAGAAACATTATTAAAAAGCATCGCACTCGCTCCAGGCGACCTGCAGAGTCGACATTTAATTATGGAGCTTTATCTTGAAGCAGAAGCATGGGATAAACTCAAACAACAAGCTCTTCAAGCTATAGCGCTTGCGCCTCATGATATAAAATCAGCCAATTATCTAACACTAGCTAACGCTAAAAAAAGCAAAGTTGAACGCCAGATTGACGAAACAGCCATGCACCCAACCGCAGACAATTATCTTCAACTAAGCATGCTTTATTTTGAAAAGAAACAATACCAACGAGTCATCGAAGCTTGCCAGCATGCGTTAACATTGAAAACTGACTTTGCAGCTGCGTATAACAACCTTTGTGTCGTATACAATGAACTTGGCCAATATGATAACGCCGAAGCGGCTTGCCAACACGCACTTGCAATTGAACCGAAATTTACTTTAGCCAAAAATAATTTAACCGCTATGCAGACAAAAAGAGCGATGCAATAACCAGGACAGGAGTCATCACACTGATGCACGACACACAATCACGCATCACATGGCGTGCTCGACACCACATCATAGCGCTTGGCATGTTGCTTAGCGCTCTTTTAATTACCTACAGCAACCATTTTCAAAATACTTTTCATTTTGATGATGTGCATGTTGTGCAAAGCAACATTTTCATACAAAGCCTAGAAAATATCCCGCTTTTTTTTAAAGATCCTTCAACTTACAGTTCTGTGTCTCGTAATCAACAATATCGTCCCATGGTAAGTGTTTCATTGGCTATTGATTATTGGTTAGCGAAAGGACCCGCACCTTTTTGGTATCATGCATCAACTTTGTTTTGGTACAGCATACAATGTGTGCTCATGTATTCTATTGTTTTAAAAATTATCAATATCAGCATCAAACACCGCTTCAATCCTTATGTTTCACTGATAATAGTCGCCTGGTATGCGTTGCATACGGCCAATGCCGAAACTATTAATTACATTTCTGCACGCTCCGACTCACTATCGACATGCTGGGTCATCATTGCACTTGCCATATTTATCCATTTCCCTCGTCATCAAAAATGGGGGTTTTATCTTATCCCCTTCATCATCGCATCACTCTTCAAACAAACAGCCATTGTTTTTCCTGCACTATTAACGTTGTATGCTCTCTTATTTGACAAAAAAGCAAGCTTTGGCGAACTTATCAACGTAAAAACACGCGCACCATTGTACCGTAGCCTCATCGCCTCAACAGGTGCATGTTGGGTTACCGCACTGATGCTTGGTATTTTTTTAAAAAGCATGGATCCCGCTACCTACACCCCAGGTGGCGATTCAATCTATCGTTATATCATCACACAACCTTTCGTTTTATTTCATTATATTTCAAACTTCATTCTGCCCGTTCATTTAGCATTGGATGCTGACTGGCCATTGTTATCAAGCATGATAGATGATCGTTTTTTCATCGGCGTAAGTGTCATCATTTTAATGATGTGGGCAGCAATTGCTTCTTCAAAGCACACCACAACACGGCCCATAACGTTTGGTATTTTGTGGTTTTTTATCGCGTTACTACCCACCTCTAGCATCATCCCGCTTGCTGATGCAATGAATGATCATCGCATGTTTTTTCCATGCATTGGTTTAGCGTTAAGTGTGGTTTATAGTCTTTATTATGATGTGTTAAGACATGAAAAATGGCTAGAACAAAATCATCTCATCCCCTCCTTTTTCTTCTTAAGTTTACTCATTATCAGCGCTTATGCCTACGGAACGTATCAACGCAATAACGTTTGGAGAACCGAAGAGTCACTTTGGCATGATGCAGCCATCAAATACCCTCAAAACGCTCGCGCACTGATGGCTTATGGCATTGCTTTGATGCAACGTAACCAAGATAAACTTGCGGAGCACTATTTTTTACAAGCACGCCAATACGCACCTGATTACAGCTATATCTATGTTCAACTTGGTCTTTTAAATCAAAAATATGGTCGCAACAAAGAAGCAGAGCAATATTTCGACCAAGCGGTTACCTATGCACCTGATCTTCCTAATGTTCTTTATCACTACGCTCTCTTTCATTTAAAAAATCATCCTGAGCGCGCCGAGCAAGCGCTACTTAAAATTTTAAATACAACACCTGCTGAATTACAAAGTCGCTATTTACTCATGGCATTGTATCTTCAAGAAGAAGCTTGGGATGCATTAGAGCAACAAGCCATCGCAACACTTCGTATCGCGCCTCAAAATGAAACCGCGCAACAGTACTTGCAACGTGCAAAAACAAGAACGTCTCTTATCACAAGTCTTCAAAACGACATTGACAAACAGCCAACAGCTGAAAAATACTTGCAGTTAAGTCGCTATTATTATGAACAAAAACAATATCACAGAGCGCTGACAGCTTGTAAAAAAGCGCTTAAAATCGATGTAAAAAATGCTGAAACGTATAACATGATGTGTGTGACTTATAGTCAACTTCAACGCTATGAACAAGCTAAACAAGCATGCATTCAAGCTTTAATCATCAATCCTGATTTAATGATGGCACAAGAAAATTTACGTTTTAATGAAGAACAGCTAAAACACCTTTAAACATGAATAAAACATCAAATAAACTTTATTGCTTTATGGAGAAATCATGCTGAATGCATCAACAATCGCCGTTGTTATTCCTTGTTATAAGGTCATTCATCATATACTTGATGTCATCCAAAAAATAGGCCCTGAAGTTCAAGCTATTTATATAGTGGACGATCACTGTCCTGATCATAGCGCTGATTTTGTTGAACGACATAGTTTAGATGAACGTCTTCATTTAATACGATTACCCGAAAATCTTGGCGTAGGAGGTGCTGTGATGGCAGGTTACCGTGCTGCTATCAAAAACGGAGCTGACATCATTGTGAAACTTGATGGTGATGGCCAAATGGACCCGACACTTATTTTACAATTAGTAACTCCTATTTTGATGGGGCATGCCGATTACACCAAGGGTAATCGATTTTTCAATCTCGAAAAGATTCGTGCTATGCCTAATATTCGCTTATTTGGTAATGCACTGTTGTCATTAATCACAAAACTATCCAGCGGTTATTGGGAATTATTTGACCCAACCAATGGCTATACAGCTATTCATGCGACCGTTGCACATCACTTACCCTTTCATAAAATCAGTCAACGCTATTTTTTCGAATCCGACATGCTATTTCGTTTAAATACACTACGTGCTGTTGTCGTCGATGTACCTATGGACGCATGTTATGGTGATGAAGTCAGTCATTTGAACATAAAAAAAATTATCGGTGAGTTTTTAAGAAAACATGCACGTAACTTTTTTAAACGTATTTTTTATAATTATTACCTTCGAAACATGTCATTAGCCTCTATTGAATTACCACTTGGCTTATGCTTACTATTATTTGGCCTTATTTTCGGCAGTACGCAATGGCGGCATTTTGCAGCATTAGCTCTACCAACACCAACCGGAACAATCATGATTGCAGCGCTGTCCATCATGATGGGGCTGCAATTCCTCATGGCATTTCTAAACTATGACATCAACACAAGCAGCAAACAGCCGCTTCATTTAAAATTAAAGTACGCACCGCGCAATCAAGAGCACACTTCATCATGATGTTTGTGCGCTACTTACTCATTGGTGCTCTCGCTTATTTGATTGATCTAGGAGGTTTTTTACTATTATTAGCATGCCATGTCACTTTATTCGGCCCAGTTTTGGCAAGCATTCTCAGTAAATTATCGTCAAGTGTTTTTTCATTCATGGCGCATCGTTATTTCACCTTTAAAGCACAAGAAAAAAACTCTTCTTTTCATCAGGCTTGGCGTTATTTTTCGATTGTTGCCCTGAATATCCCGCTGACAACAGGCATGCTATTATTTTGTTTAACATGGCTGCATGATCCTACTCAAGCTAAAATCACAGCAGATATTTTGTGTGTCATCATCTCTTATTGGTTGAGTAAATCGTTTGTTTTCACAACACATTGAAGACCATGAAAACAAACGATTGTATGCTATTGTGATGCCTCTGCTCGCTCACGAATACGCGCAATACCCCAGGCTAAACGTTCAAGCACACGCTCTTTTCCAATTAAAACGAGTGTTTGATCAATTGCAGGTGACATGCTTGTGCCAGTCACAATCACGCGCAAGGGTTGCGCTATTTTTCCCATGTTGAACTCAAATGAAGTACAAACATCATCAATCGCGGCTTGCAAAGTAACCACATTCCATATTTCAGTATTTTGCAAACGCTCAAACAACGCTTCAAGCGGTGCTAATACCACTGGACGTAAATGCTTCTTAACAGCATCCTCATCGTAGGTGATGGTATCTTGATAAAAATAACAACTTGCTTGCATTAAATCTGCGAGTGTTTTGTAACGTTCTGCTTGCACACGAACAAGATCAACTAGTGACGGTCCATTGCTCACATCAAGACCTTGCTGTTTCATATGCCATGCCAATGCGTCCGCCACTTCAACAGGATCATCTGTTTTTTGATAATGCTGATTCAGCCAATGAAGTTTATCATAATTAAAACTCGAAACACCTCGGCTAACATGGTTTAAATCAAATAAAGCAATCATTTCATTAAGGCTAAAAATTTCTTGATCACCATGCGACCA
>JAGVJT010000026.1 GCA_020050955.1 Legionellales bacterium
GCTGCTTTTTTCAACAAGCCAAGTGCATGCACCACTTCAAGCGGCATATGATCACCACCAATATGAAAATGATGTAGCGAACGTTCTGTTTGGGCCCCCCAATATTTGTCTGCGGCAACCGCGATTTCACCCATGCTATCTGTTTCAATGCGTGTATTATTCATATAATCTCTCGAAAAGGTCTTCGTCAACAATTACAATGCGCATAGAATACCTCAATTTTTATGCACAGTGGAGTCTTGCGTATGAGAACGGTTCGTATTTATCAAACAGGCACGTATTCATGCGGAGACATCATTGAATTATCACCCTCTGCAAGCCAACACGTTGGTGTGGTATTGCGAATGCAACCTGGACAGTCATTAACGTTATTTTGTGGTGATAACCAAGAATACCAAGCCACCATCGAATCAGTCATGAAAAAACGAGTTACTGTTTATATCCATGAGGTGCATGCTGTGAATAGAGAATCACCTTGCGCCATTCATCTTGCGCAAGGCATTGCCAAAGGTGATCGCATGGAGTGGATCGTACAAAAAGCAGTAGAATTAGGCGTATCAAGCATCTCACCCTTACTTACACAACACGGTGCAATTAAACACGACACCGATAAATTATTAAAAAAGCAAGCCCAATGGCAAGCGATTGCCATTGGGGCATGCGAACAATCCGGACGAAACATCATTCCCGTTATCCACGCGCCTTGTTCGTTTCAACATTATATGCAGCACTGCCAAACGTCTAATCGTTGGCTTCTTGACCCGCATACCACTTTATCGTGGCGACAACAACTTCACGCGGCAACCGAAATTACGCTCTTGATTGGACCTGAAGGAGGATTTCATCACGACGAAGTTGATGCTGCGCATCAAGCCGGTTTTCATGCACTATCACTTGGTCCGCGCGTGCTACGAACAGAAACAGCCGCCCTTGCGGCACTCAGTGTCTTGCAAGCCTTTGTCGGTGATCTGTAATCTCAGCTAAATTAGCGCTACAATGAGATGTTTTTAATTACTTGAGGTTTACTCGCATGAGCCAACACGTTATCGCAGTTACTGATGAACAATTTGAACAACAAGTCCTAAACGCATCCAAGCCTGTGCTTGTTGATTTTTGGGCTGAATGGTGTGGTCCATGCCGTGCATTAGGTCCTATTTTCGAAGAAGCCGCAACACATCACAGTGATAAAATCATGTTTGCAAAAATGAACATCGATGACAATCCACATACGCCTTCAAAATACGGGGTGATGAGCATACCAACGCTACTTTTATTTAAAAATGGACAAGTAGAAGCCATTAAAATGGGACTTTTATCCAAATCACAACTGATTGCTTTCATCGACAGCCATGTTTAAGAGTTTCGACACACCGTGATCACTCACGGTGTGTCATACCTCTCAAAATACATCTATTGTTTCCTCCCTCAAAAAAACTTAGACTTTAATTTTGCCCGATGTAAGGAAGATCGTCATGGGATTGCTCCAAACACAACCCCGCGCTTTTCGCATGATCTTCATGCTAGAAATATGGGAACGCTTTGGTTTCTACACTGCACAAGGCATCCTCACACTCTATTTTATTCGCGCGCTCAACATGAGCGATGTCGATGCTTATTACACATTTGGCACATTCTCAGCACTCGTTTATGGGTTAGTTGCTCTAGGAGGTTTTTTAGGTGATCGTATTTTAGGGACAAAACGTACCCTTATTTTAGGACTCATTACACTTGCTTTAGGTTATTTAGCGTTAGCATGTGTCGACTCCAAACACGTTTTCTTCGCACTGGCATTCGTTGCGGTTGGTAATGGGCTGTTTAAGGCGAATCCCGCGAATCTTCTGTCAAAATGTTACTCAGTAAATGATGAAAGATTACATAGTGGATTTACATTATACTACATGGCCGTCAATCTTGGCGCAATCGTCGCCCTTATCGTAGGCCCCTTCCTCGCACACCGTTATGGTTATGCTTATGCCTATTTTGCAAGCTTTGTAGGTATTGTGCTGGGACTTATAAATTATTTTTTCAATCGAAAACACATTGAGTCCATCCATACAACAGCCGATGAGCAAACCATTCGTTTATGGCATTGGCTCATGATCATTGCAGGCTTAAGTGCATTAATTGGCCTTGCGACATACTTATTGCAACAACCTACATTAACCAGACAGGTACTTTGCTTCGTCATTGTGCTGTGCAGCATCATTTATGTTTTTCACATGACACAAGAATCGCCACATAATCGCAAGCGTATGATTGTCGCGTTTATACTCATGCTCGAAGCTATTTTATTTTTCACGCTTTACCAACAAATGCCAACATCATTAACATTATTTGCGGTACATCACATCCGCTCAACATGGTTCGACATCACCCTTGATCCACAAAGCTTCCAAGTCTTAAATCCTTTATGGATTATCATACTCAGTCCATGCGTTGCAACGATGTATACTCGACTCAATCATCGACATAAAGGACTCTCAGTACCTTATAAATTTGCATTAGGCATGGCTTTGAGCGGCATTAGTTTTTCAATCCTCTTTTTTTCTCGCTATGCGAGTGATGCAAATGCCATGATATCGCCCATTTGGGTCGTTGTGAGTTATTGTTTCCAAAGCTTAGGCGAGATTTTAATTTCTGCACTAGGTGTTGCAATGATTGCAGAACTTGTTTCTGAGCATATTCGTGGCTTTGTGATGGGAATGTGGTTTTTAAAATCGTCAATTGCGGGTTTCACTGGCGCGTATGTTGCATCTCTTACTAAACTATCCTCCAGTGCAACGCACGTCCTTACGAACCATGAATCATTATTTCTTTATACTAAGATATTTGGATGGATTGGTGTAAGCTCGCTTATCACTGCCTGTGTATTAGCTTGCATTGCACCGATATTAAGCCGCATGGCAAGCAAGCACCACATCTTAAACGACTCGCAAAAACAACTGCTCGAAAACGCCGACAGATCTTAAATGCTTAAAATACTTTTCACAAACGGAATGGTCAGTTTTCGCTGAGAAACCCATGACGCTTCATCAAGTTTTTCCAACAGCTCGTGCAAGTCACGCATGCTTCTTGCACACCGGCTCACTAAAAACTGGCTGACACTCATCGGTAACTCTAACCCTCTTTTATGGGCTTGTTTGCATAAGGTTTCTACTTTCGCATCATCACTTAATTCGTGCACTTGAATCACAAGACAGCCAGACAAACGAGAACGCAAATCTGGCAATTGAATCGGTGAATGACGCGGTGAGTCGTGTCCTGCCATGATGAAGGTCGTCTTTCCAGCATCACGCACTCGGTTATAGAGATGAAACAACGCCTCTTCCCATAAAGCATCAGAAGCAATAGCGTCGATATCATCCACGCAAATTAGAGATTGCTCATCAAGGCCATCGAGCACACCAGGGCCCCATTCTTTAAGCACATTAAGCGGTAAATAAATTGCAGAAGTAATCTGCTGCTGACAACAGGCTTGTAATAAATGCGATTTTCCAGAGCCGACATTCCCCCACAAGTAAATGAGCGAATCCCCCTTGCGTGACAAAGCCTGTTGTAAATGCTCCTGTAGTGATGGATTATCAGCCCAATGAAAATCCGTAAATCTAGCTTCATCATTTAATTGAATGGCCAGCGCAAGCTGATGGTTCATTGGGGAGCCGATTGATACGACGCAGCACGCTTTGCCCACGTCCACATGTATTCGACATAGCTTGCAGTTGTAGTTAATGACACAAGCCCAATCACACACCATCGCACCGTAGGGTATGAAAAATGAAAGGCTAATTCAAACAAGCAGAATGACACGAGAAAAAGCTCAATTGTTGTGTTAATTTTGCTTAACCATGATGGCTTGAAATCAAGCGGTCGATGCATCACTCGATGCCATGCACACACGCCTAACAAAATACTCACATCGCGGAAAAAAACCAATTCAATGAGATACCAAGGAAGCATGTTCACACAAGCTAATGCGATAAAGCTTGCTGCAATTAACAATTTGTCTGCGATAGGGTCAAGAAACAAACCAAATCGACTTTGCCAATTAAACTGACGCGCCAACCAACCATCAAGTGCATCGGTAAATCCCGCGGCAAAAAAAAGATAAAAAGCACCCGCATAGTTTTTATGATAAA
>JAGVJT010000066.1 GCA_020050955.1 Legionellales bacterium
ATTAAACGCGCAACTGACGTCATGGTGGCTGGAAAAATTGCACTGGTTCTTGGGTTTGGTGCGGTTGGGAAAGGATGTGCTCAAGCATTACGAGGTCAGGGAGCGCATGTGTTAATTGCAGAAATTGACCCTATTTGTGCATTACAAGCAGCCATGGAAGGGTATCGAGTGGTAACCTTGGATGATGTGATGCGCGACGTAGACATTGTGGTGACGGCAACGGGTAACATTCATGTGGTTACACATGAGCATATGCGCTATATGAAGCATCAGGCTATTTTATGCAACATTGGTCATTTTGATTCAGAAATTGATATTGAAAGTTTACGACAATACCCGTGGGAAAACATCAAACCGCAAGTTGATCATGTGATTTTTCCTGATGGAAAGCGATTAATCGTGTTAGCTGAAGGACGTCTTGTCAATTTGGGGTGTGCCACAGGTCATCCGAGTTTTGTGATGTCTGCGTCATTTAGTAATCAAGTTCTAGCTCAAATTGAGTTGTTTCAACAAACAATACACTATGATGCGTGTGTTTATACTTTACCTAAACAGCTGGATGAAAAAGTAGCGCGATTGCATTTGGCGCATGTTGGTGTGAAGTTGACACGTCTTACAGAAGAACAAGCACAGTACATTGGTGTACCCATTGATGGACCCTATAAAACTGATCATTATCGTTATTAATCATCAAGTGATTGCGTCTGTCACGTGATTGGTCGTGACAGACAGTTGTTATTAGAATGTAATGACGTGCTCTGTCGTGTCTTCTTGTTCTTCTTCATCGCTCGCATCGCAGTGATCGTCGAGAGATGATGCTGAACTTCCAGGTGTCGCGTTTGTCGGTAAGTTTTGCGGACTAAGTTCAGTAAACTCTGTGTATGTTGGTGAAACTTCCAGGCGGGTTGAATTTTTTGTATAAAAGCCCTGGAATGTTGTCTCGTTCTTTTTAAACAAATCGATTAAAAAAGAAAACAAGTCATCGACTTGATAGAAGGACCATCCGCCTGCGTACATGTCTTCTAATCTACCCTCAACATCGAGTGCATTGCTTGTGGTGGCATCGGTGATAATGGCAACGCACGTGTGAGGTGTATCATAACTTTTACTGATGGCAATAAGTGTGGAGGCCTCTGTGCTTAAGAGACGTCTTGCATCACGAATTTCTCGAACTTTTGTTTTGGGTGATACGGTTAAGCGCTTGACGCTCGTGAGTGTTTCAAAATTTGGTGTTGATGTTATTAATGCAGGTTCTGCCAAATAACCGATTCGATGAGACGTGGGCGTTGAAACATCGCGTGGGTGAGAGGACGTATCGTAAGTGAAGCTTGATGTTCGTTTGCCTAATGTTTGAGTGAAGTCGTTTGAAAACTCGATGAATAATGTTGTATCGGGTGTTGTTAATTCGCCTGCAGACTGACCTTGTAACGAAATTGTAAACTCTTGGTGATTCGCTATTCTAATGATCATGAGTGTGTCCTTCAATGATGACTGTTGGTTTGGTCGCAAATTATATTCTGTGTTGTTAATTTAATCAATCGATCGTGAAATTTAAAATAAAATAAGGTTGATTAAATATTTTTTTTATGATTTTTCATGTTGTTTAAACAACTTGTGAATAACTTTTTTATGAAAGATGGTTAATCAGTAGTTGACATGAGATGCATTTTTGTTAACTGATTGATTTTTATGTGATTATTTTGTTTTGATATAACCTTGTTCAATTTGATATTATCCACAGAAACTGTGGATAAGTCTGTGCATGATTGATGAAATGCATTGAAACAACGTTGTTTTTTTCATTGTTTCAAAATCATCCAACACGAAAATAGTAAATTTGTAGAGATGCATTAGGTTGTGTTGACAATTTATGCTAATGAAAAAATTCCGTCACCGGATTCCTGCGGTGCCACGAGAATTCGGTGACGGAGTTTTTTAAAAGAGGCTTGCTTCATGTGCTCGAATGCTGTGGGGTTCAATTGTCAATAGCCCCGATTATTTTTTAAAGCTTGTTGATAATTGTAAGTTGTCATCAGCATGAATGCTTCCCATATTCGCTTTCATGTCGGTAAATTTTTTTGCAAGCTCTGGTGAATCTTTTTTTACAACAGCACTTGGTGATTTTGTCGGCCTATCTTCCAATTGAGGCATGGTCTCGTGAGACGAGTCGTCTGACAATGACATCGTTTCTTGGTAAGAATCATTCTCCGTTGTTTCGCCACTGGTTAGATCTTCGACTGATTCAATGGAGGAAAGAGGGCTGATTGCAAAATCAAATGTTTCACTAGCATGTAACGACTCATCGTCGTTAAGTAGCAAGAACAAGGGGTCTGTTACTTCTAAGTTGCGAGTAGATTCAATGAGCGTTTCTTCCTCTGTATCCTTAACAGTATCAACCTCATCGGTGATTTGTTGACCATAATAATCCACGTCATCAGGAAATCCTTTTTCAATGCGCGCTTGAGTCTCCTCGAGTAACGATAAACGAATGGTAAAATGTAAACCTTTGTAAGGGTTTTGTGGATTTTTTTCATCACATGACTGTTGTAACAAAGCGCTCATTTTGTTTAATTCAAATTCAGATTTTGTGTTTCGGATGAATTGATAAAGTGATTTTCCTGCAATTTGGCTCTGTAAGTAATTGGTGCGGTCTTTAATACGTAAAAGAAGGCTTTGCCTGTCAAGATCATCAATGTCTTGTAGGCGTTTTTCTAGTGTTTTGCGGACAATGTCTAAATTTTCCTCATCATTAGCGTAGCGAATGTACTTTTCAAAGATGGTGTGTGCTTTTTCGTATTGTAATGAACCACAACGTGCATCCCAATAATAATAATCAAAGAGATGAGAAGCATCCATGGTCGTTAACGCGTCGATAAGTACAATATCACTAGATTTGCTTACTGTACGAAGTCTTTTTTCAAGCTCTGTGACTAAATTTTCTGCGGAGTGTGCTGTTGTTGAATGATATACTGCATAAAGCAGACGTCTTGCACACAGAGAATATAATTCATCTAATCCAGGGGAGCCTTTAATGGAGAGTTGTTCTAGATGTTTGAGTAAGCTTGGATGAAAATAAGCTCGCATATCATTATGACGCAAAGCTTGTTTGAATACATCTAATGCTTCCTGGGTCTCAAAAGGATTAGGGGCATGATGCTGGTTTAACCCTTGTTGTACCAGTTTATCGATGATGGGTAAAAATATTTTCCATTCTAAACTTTGATTGGATGATGGCGTAAATTTTTTATCAAGAATGTCGTAGATTGTTTGATTAATGCTTGGCATGCCAAAAACTCCACAATGTGGTCATATCTTATAGCATAGTACATGAGTTAAAATTATTCTTGCTGGTATACTCGCGTTCATTTCCATCGTCGATGAACACGGCTGTCCCATTAAAAATGTGACGTCTTTGCGAGCGTAGCGAGGAATCTCCTGCAAAGTGGCATGGTCTGCATTAGTGCATCAATGACAATTACC
>JAGVJT010000031.1 GCA_020050955.1 Legionellales bacterium
GGAGCAAGGCCATATCACGCAATTACTTGCTAAAATTAAACCTGCTATTGATGCCGAAAAAGAAACATCATCAGAGCGCAACAGCCAAAACAAAACATTTGTAAATCATGTGACGCATTTAAATATCGCGAACACCCTCCATGGCCTCTATGAGAGCAGCGATATTCTGCGATCACTGACTGATCAAGAAAAAATTGGCATGGTTGGTGCATTGTATGATGTGAATACGGGAACCGTAACCTTTAACTCGTTTGCCGATGAGGTTTCACGCGTGTGTCAACACGAAGAAAATCCTCTCGTGCAAAAGTTAAAAACCTTTATGCCTCACGCATAAAGAAAACTCCGATGGCTTAAAAAAAGCCAATCTGCCGCGGCTTGTCCGCGGCATCGATGGATCCTACGAACAAGCCGCGAGACGAGGTTAAATACAACAAGAGAGTTCTCGAGAACAAATTATTTTTAACTCGACCTTGTATTAAACAAATAATGACGCCAATCTATTATCCATACTTTCATCAAACTCCTCGCCAGTATCTGCATCCACAAGAATGAGATGCTCTTTACTGAACGTGACATTCATTGTTTGCACGCCTTGAGTCATGTATGACTTAACGTCATATGTCGTTTCATCTGACGTTATAAAGAACTTTTGACATAATTTTTGAGCGTGCTGGCGAAATGTTTCGACTTCAAGCTCTGTCCCCGATAAGTCTTCTGTTGCACGCTCACCACCCACCACACAGAACATATCCAAATGAGGTTTTAATTGAAGTGGATTAAACACCCTCATATGAGATAACACATCACTTGCGTAATTTGCAATTACGATTGCAATGTTATCTCGAGCATACCGAGCAGCATTAGGCGCTAATTTATCAAACTCTGTACTCAATCCATCCCAATAACAAATACTTAAAAAAGGAACGAAACCAACATGACCTCGTGCTAATAAACACATGCTCGATGATAATCGTTCTATTTTCAAACAAATATCAGGATCATCGATCAATAAAGCACGAGTAACGGTAGTGTTTTCTTCAACGACAAGGATCTTTTTCACGCTATAATTCCAATTAATAAACATAAGTTGGTAAGCAATTATATCAAATACCAATACAGATGTGTTAAGAAAACACATCTGAAATAAACATCATCATCACTATTTTTCTGCTAAGATAAAACGAGGCTAAACCGCATAAGATAAATATGTATTGGAAAACCATGGTAAAACGCCTTATTTATCAACAAGATGATATTCATGTGTATCAAAACGGCTCTTATCGTTGGCTAACATTCAACTCTTCTGCAATACAAACACTCATTAACCGCCACAAACCGCATCGCATCGAACTCACTTATATTCGTGCTATGACCTTAGCGACTGACTATCTATCAGGGCCCTCTTGCATTTTAGGTTTAGGAGGCGGAGGTATAGCGCATGCTTTATCAAGAAAAAATCCACACATGCCAATCATCGCCGTTGAAAATAACGCAACCGTGATTGATGTTGCATCGTCATTTTTTATGACGAATACATTGTCCAATCTCTCTATTTTCCATCAAGATGCGTTTACATTTATTAAAAACCATCAAACGCGTTATCAACATATGTTTATTGATCTCTTTCATGCCGATGAATTTCCAAAACATTGTGCGACGCCTGACTTTATTGAACACTGTCAGCGCTTGCTTTTGCCTCAAGGCATTCTCGCCATCAATATTGTAAATGCGCAGCACTGTATCGATTTTTTTAATCAATTACGCCGATATTTTTCAAATCAAACAATAATCATCCCTGTTCATGGCGCAACAAATGTCGTGATATTAGCTTATCACGACACCTCTATCACGCCCCTTTTAACATGGATAAAACACCATCAACCATTAAAAAAGTTGACATGGACGCCTCAATGGGGATGCACAGCGATGCTTTAAGGTTGTTTTATCAGATGAAGTAACAACGCTTTTTGAACATGTAACCGGTTTTCACTTTGCTCAAAAATCACCGATTGCGCATTATCTGGCAATGTCATCGAAACCTCTTTCCCCCGCTCCATTGGCATACAATGCATAAAAATCGCGTTAGGCTGCGCATTTTGCATTAATTGTTCATCCACTTGCATACCATTAAATAAGTCATCATCATGCTCATCTTCAAACCCCATGCTTGACCAAACATCCGTATACACTGCATCTGCGGCTAAAACAGCATCTGGTGCATTTTCAAAGCAAACAATCCTATCTGGATAAGCCAGTAAAGCTTCTTTTACAATATCTTCCTGAGGTTGCCTTGAGAATGGACAACAATAATGGACACGAACGCCAACTTTAGGTGCCATCATTAAAAGACTATGTAAAACATTATTACCATCACCAATATAAGCAACTGTAAGATCCGATAACACACCAAACGTTTCTTGAAGTGTCATTAAATCAGCCAAAACTTGGCATGGATGATAACGCGCGGTTAATCCATTAATAATAGGAATGGTCGCAAAACATGCCATTTGATGTAATATCATATCGTCGTGTGTTCGAACCATTACACCATCACAATAACCATTTAAAACACGTATGGTGTCCATCGGCTCTTCTGATTTACGAGTCGTACTGACACTTTCAATCACATGACCTCCAAGCGAATGCATGGCTTTGGTAAAGCTTAGTCGCGTATGAAAAGAGGGTTTAGTAAAAAGCATCGCAAGTGATCGCATTGCTAAATGCCTCGCATATTCGACAGGATTTTTCTTAAGATGAAGTGCTCGTGCTAATAAAGAGGTGATATCCGTAGCACTTAATTCATTACCGGTTAAAACATGACGTATTCCATTCGGATGTTTAATGTGCAGGTAATGATGTTGCAACGATTGCACATGCAACGGTGATACCGTATCTACGATTAAACTATTCACCATCATCATCGCCGCTTCTTTCGTTGTCACATACGGAATATGACGCTGTAATGCGTCCAATAAATAATGTTCATCCGCATTTAAAATAATCATCAATAACGGCTTTTCGTCGTCCAAATGAAACACCGGCTTAAAATTAGCTTGAATAAGTGCCCGTACTAACTCATCATCCGGTGATACGCCTGCTAAAAAAATCACACCTTTTTGTTGAAAAGGCAAATGATAGCCTGCCGCGCGTTGTGCTTTTAAAAACGCTTCTTCTTTTGTTCGACCAATCCCCATTACCTCTCCAGTTGCTCGCATTTCAGGACTTAACACAGGTGAAAATGACGCAAAATGATAAAACGGTAAAACCGCCTCTTTCACACAGTAATAAGGTAACCTCACCGGTGATAAACAACGCTGTTCTCGAAGAGTTTCGCCAAGTAAACATTTCACCGCAATATCAATCACAGGAAGACCAGTTGCTTTGGCAATGAAAGGCGTCGTTCTCGAAGCTCGAGGATTCACTTCAATCACAAACACATCTTTACCTCTCACCGCAAACTGAATATTAATCAGTCCTTTTAACGTTAACGCACATGCAATTATTTTTGTTTGATGATGAATGAGGCGAATCATCGCTTGAGATAATCGATACGGTGGTGTGATGCAAGCAGAATCACCCGAATGAACACCTGCTGCCTCAATGTGCTCAAGAATGGTGGGAATAAAAACATCTTCACCATCACAAATCGCATCAACATCAATCTCAATCGCATCCTGCAAAAACTCTTCAACCAATATACCATGCGATTGCGATGCAAATAATGCATGCATTTTTTCTTGCAAGGACAATGTATCATGGACAATTTCCATACCAGAACCGCCTAAAATATACGACGGCCTAATGATCAAAGGAAAAGCTAAATCAGACATTACATGCTCTAAATCATCCTGCGCATAAATGGCTTTATTCTTAGGCTGCTTAAGGCCTAGCTGCTGCAAGAATTGCCTGAATTGATCACGATCTTCTGTCATTGCTACGATCGTCTCATCCAAACCAATCATTGGAACACCCGATGATTGTAGCGACCTCACTAAATTAAGCGGCGTTTGTCCTCCAAATTGCAATGCGACCACCGTTGGTTTTTCTTTCTCAATCACATCCAATATTTTTTCATGCGTCAACGGAATAAAGTACAGTGATGTTGCAACATCATGATCAGTCGATACCGTCTCAGGATTACAATTAAGCATAATGGTTTCATAACCTGCTTTTGAAAAAGCTTGAATCGCCTTCACACACACATAATCAAATTCAATACCTTGACCAATTCGATTAGGCCCACTGCCGACAATCAAAACTTTCTTATTCAAAGAAACACGCGCTTCACAATTTGGTTGATAAGTACTATATAAATAAGATGTTGTCGCTTGAAATTCACCCGCACAACTATCGACACACTTATACACAGGACATACACTCAAAGCTTGTCGATACTGACGAACATCTTTTTCATCACATAAAGTAAGGGCTGCAATACGCTTATCAGGCACGCCTTGTTTTTTCAGCATGAGCAGTGTTGTTTTATCCAATGATTGGAGGTCATGCCCCTGTATTTGGTACTCGCAATTGACCATGCGTTGAATTTGGTCCAAAAACCACGGGTCAATATGCGTCAATTGATGAACATCTTCAACCGTATAATCACGAGACAAACTTTCTAGCACATAAAAAAAATGCAAACTATCATGTGCTCTTAATTTTTGATGCAATGTTTCATCATCAAGATGCTTAAACAAAGCTTCATGAATCCCTTGTTGCTCAAGGCTTGAAACAGCATGATTTAAGCTCTCGGCAAACGTGCTGCCTATCGCCATCACCTCACCGATGGAACGCATTTTAGGCCCACGAGGCATGGTTTGAATGTCCCATTTTTCATCATGAAATCGCGGAATTTTCACCACAACATAATCAATCGAAGGTTCAAAGGATGCAGGTAACACACCACAGGTAATATCATTTCTCAATTCATTTAACGAATAACCAACTGCCAATTTCGCAGCAATTTTTGCAATCGGAAACCCAGTGGCTTTAGAAACAAGTGCAGATGATCGCGAAACACGCGGATTCATCTCAATCACTACCATGCGTCCAGTTTTGGGGTGAACCGCAAATTGCACATTGCTCCCTCCTGTTTCGACACCAACAGCTCGCAACACTGAAAAAGCAACTTCTCTCATGTGTTGATACTCTTTATCCGTTAACGTTTGAATAGGTGCAACAGTCATCGAGTCGCCGGTGTGAATGCCTAAAGGATCAACATTCTCCACACCACAAACCACAATGCAGTTATCTTCTTTGTCACGCACGACTTCAAGTTCAAATTCTTTCCAACCAATCAACGCCTCATCAATGGTTAAACTCACACCAGATGCATCAGAAAAAGCTTGTTTAAAAATTGCATACGCCTCTTTTGAGGTATGCACAATGGCCGCCCCCTTACCGCCTAAACTAAATGATGAACGAATAATCAAGGGCAATCCAAAGGCTTGCTCCACCTCGAGAGCTTCTTGCAATGAATGCACTTCTTGACTTTTAGGAACATCAATCCCAATGTTTTTCATAGTGTTATGAAATAATGCTCTATCTTCTGCTAATCGAATCGCATCCACAGATGCACCCAGCAATTGAACATGATATTTCGCTAAAATGCCGCTATCATGCAGCGATAAAGCGCAATTGAGCGAAGTCTGTCCGCCAAGTGTCGCAATTAAAGCATCTGGTTTTTCTCGTACAATAATTTCTGTGACATAATCAAGCGTGATCGGTTCAATGTAGGTGGCATCCGCCAGCTCTGGATCAGTCATAATGGTTGCAGGATTGGAGTTCACCAACACAACTTGATAGCCCTCTTCACGTAACGCACGAATCGCTTGTGTCCCTGAATAATCAAACTCACACGCCTGCCCAATGACGATCGGACCAGAGCCAATGACAAGAATTTTTTTAATTTGATTGTTTTTAGGCATCACCTACCTCTCTTTTTCATCAGAAACGTTTAATATTTTTACGAAACAACCGTCACAACATGAGACAAAACATTATGCATAAAGTCTTGAAAAAGCCTATGAAACTCACGTGGACCAGGATTAGCTTCAGGATGACCTTGAAATGAAAACGCAGGCGCGTGTTTATGCTTTAAGCCAGCAATGGTGCCATCGAATAAAGAGACATGAGTTATTTCAAGATATTCAGGCAACCCATCCTCAGCAACCACAAACCCATGGTTTTGACTGCTAATGAACACTTTTCCCGTATGACGGCATAAAATTGGATGATTTGCTCCATGGTGACCAAACTTCATTTTTGTAATGCGCGCATTTGAGGCCAACGCTAAGATTTGATGGCCTAAACAAATGCCAAACA
>JAGVJT010000168.1 GCA_020050955.1 Legionellales bacterium
CAAAATGCACCCCCCCAAGTGGTGTATTTAGCGCATGATGAATCTCAAAAGCACGTTGTAGCTCTGCTAAAATCGTATTGAAATGACGTGTTTTAAAGCCATTTTCCGTCATTTCGGTGTTGCCATGCATTGGATCGCATGACCAAGTGACAGGCATACCCAATGTTTTCATCGCATCAATAAGAGGAGGGAGGCGTTTTTCAATCACCGCAGCTCCCATGCGACTAATTAATAAAAGACGGCCTTTTTCGCGATGAGGATTGAGTGTTAGGGTCAATGCTGAAAGCCAAGCTGGTGTTGCATCGGGGCCTACTTTAATGCCAATTGGATTATGAACACCGCGTAAAAACTCAACATGAGCGCTATCGATGTGTCCTGTGCGCATACCAATCCAGGGGAGATGGGTGGACAAAGTATACCATCCGTGTTTTGGTATATGGCGCGTGAGTGCCTGCTCATAGTGAAGATGTAATGCCTCGTGTGAGGTAAAAAAGGGTGCGTGATGTATGAGGTTTTCTTGGCGAAGATCATGAATGATGCGCAGTGTTTTTTGAGCACATCGATAACCTTGCAGCAAGCGTTGAGGATTTGGTTGGCGTGCATTGGGATGAAATGCTGTTTCGTTAATTAAATCGCCTCGGTAACTTAGGAGGGTTATGCCATTAATTGTTTCGTAATCAGATGAGCGTGGTTTTGCGTATTGACCTGCGATTCGACCTATTTGGATGATTGGTTTTTTTAAACTATGTTGGAGCATGATGCTCATTTGGTGCAAGATTTTAAGTTTGCTACGAATGTTTTCAGCATGACAATCTTGAAAGGATTCTGCGCAATCACCGCCTTGTAAAATAAAGGCTTTTCCTCGACCTGCATCTGCGATAGCGTGTTTAAGTTGTTCGATATTTTGATGCGCAGTCAGTGGCGGTAAAGTGCTTAATTGCTTAACAACGTCGGTTAGTTCGTTGGCGTTCTTGTAGTGGACTGTTTGCTGGTAAGAATAATTTAACCAAGAGTCTGGGGACCATGCATGCATTGAACGACGTATTACTCGGATTTATCCATCGCTGATTATGCAATGGATGCTTCGAACTGGCAAGTGGCATTTTTTGTATGTTCCCCCTTGATTTTTGAGGAAGTGTCCCAACTTAGCAACACTAAGTGACTATGGAGCGTATCCGATGAGTGATAAAACAACAAAAGATTGGCAAAAAATAAAAGAAGCAAGTCAACATGATGATGTTGCTGATATGCAAAATGCAGTAGACGATACAACGCCATCGCTTGAAGAAGAAACGATAGCGCTTGATCATCCATCCTATCAGGCGCTTGAAGATAAATTGACGGCAGCAGAACAAAAAGCTCATGATCATTGGGAAAAATTGGTTCGAGCGATGGCTGAAGTTGATAATATTCGACGACGCGCAGAACGCGATGTGAGCAATGCGCATCGTTATGCGTTGGAGAAATTCGTGCACAACTTATTGCCTGTGGCAGATAGTTTAGAACATGCGATGGTTTTAGCGGAAAAATTACCCGATCCTGCTTTTTATGAAGGTTTGCAATTGACCATGAAATTATTACTAGATGCATTGGAAAAAGCAGATGTTCGATGTGTGGATCCAACAGGTCTAGCGTTTGATCCGCAAGCGCACGAAGCAATGTCGATGCAAGTATCCAGTGATGTTGCACCAAACACGGTATTGACGGTGTTTCAAAAAGGCTATTTGTTGAATGATCGTGTTATTCGTCCTGCGCGTGTGATTGTTTCAAAAGAAAAAACGTGACGATGACTTGAAATATTAAAATTACACCTTATATGACCCTCATGACAACATGAGTAACTGATTGGAGTAGATAAAAATGGCTGATGTGATTATTGGAATTGATCTTGGAACGACAAACTCTTGTGTGGCTGTGATGGAAGGTAAGACGCCTCGTGTGATTGAGAACGCAGAAGGCCATCGCACAACGCCATCAATTGTCGCATACACAAACGACAGTGAAGTTTTAGTTGGACAAGCAGCGAAGCGTCAGGCTGTTACGAACCCTGAAAATACGCTATATGCGATTAAACGGTTAATTGGTCGTCGGTTTGACGATGCAGTGGTTCAAAAAGACATCAAAATGGTGCCTTACAAAATTGTTAAAGCAGATAATGGTGACGCATGGGTTCGCGTGAAAGATCAAGAAAAAGCGCCACCTCAAATTTCAGCTGATGTTTTGCGAAAAATGAAGAAAACAGCTGAAGAGTATTTAGGCAAAGAAGTGACGCAAGCAGTGATCACGGTGCCCGCTTACTTTAATGACTCACAACGTCAAGCAACCAAAGATGCTGGTCGAATTGCAGGATTAGACGTAAAACGTATCATTAATGAGCCAACAGCAGCCGCTCTCGCTTATGGTATGGATAAAAAGCGTGGCGATTCTGTGATTGCAGTCTATGACTTAGGTGGTGGTACATTTGATATCTCTATCATTGAAATTGCAGAAGTTGACGGCGAACATCAGTTTGAAGTTTTGGCGACAAACGGTGATACGTTCCTTGGTGGTGAAGACTTTGATCTTGCGTTGATTGAGTACCTTGCCGCTGAGTTCAAAAAAGACTCAGGCATTGATTTGCATAGTGATCCACTCGCATTGCAACGATTGAAAGAAGCAGCAGAAAAAGCAAAAATCGAATTGTCTTCTTCTCAACAAACAGATGTTAACCTACCTTACATCACAGCAGATGCGTCAGGACCAAAACATTTGGCGATTAAACTGACACGTGCCAAGTTGGAGTCGCTCGTTGAAGCGTTGGTTGAGCGTACTGTTGCACCATGTAAAACTGCACTAAAAGACGCAAAACTAACCATCAGTCAAATTGATGAAGTTATTCTAGTCGGTGGTCAAACACGGATGCCTTTGGTACAAAAAGTGGTGGAAGAGTTTTTTGGTAAAGAGCCACGACGTGATGTGAACCCTGATGAGGCGGTTGCTGTCGGTGCTGCAATTCAGGCGGCAGTTTTATCAGGCGATGTCAAAGATATTCTTTTGCTGGACGTGACGCCATTATCACTTGGTATTGAAACCATGGGTGGCGTGATGACAAAACTTATTGATAAAAACACAACCATTCCGACGAAAGCCAATCAAGTATTCTCAACGGCTGAAAATAATCAAACCGCGGTAACAGTGCATGTGTTACAAGGTGAGCGTGAACAAGCGTCAGCGAATAAGTCCCTTGGTCGATTTGATTTATCGGATATTCCGGCTGCGCCACGTGGTGTGCCTCAAATTGAAGTGACATTTGATATTGATGCGAATGGTATATTGAATGTTTCTGCCAAAGATAAAGCATCAGGAAAAGCACAGTCGATTGTGATCAAAGCGTCTAGTGGTTTAAGTGATGAAGAAGTCGAAAGCATGATTAATGATGCTAAAATGCATGCAGATGATGATAAAAAATTTAAAGAATTGGTCGAAGTTCGAAACCAAGCTGACAATATGATTCATAGTAGCGAAAAATCGTTGAAAGATCGGAAGA